>JAFGFM010000213.1 GCA_016931115.1 Deltaproteobacteria bacterium
TAATGCATGCCGAAGTATAAAACTGCTGGTGATACAGCAGGTTGGATCATCGTCCAACAATATATAAAGGCGACTTCTTGTCGCACCCAGTGAAGAAAGATGTTTGTTCATATCATCCAAAGGTAATTTGTGAAATATGATACCAAGTCTTTTTTCAATTAATGAGATTATATCTGCGCATATACCGCTAAAGCTCCCGCTCTCGGATGAGAATTCCATCGGATAATAATCGGCTTTAAAATAGAGAATCAATTTGCCGGAATTGGTATCGAGCCATTCGCGCTCTTCTATAGTGAGGGTCAGGGGACGGGTTTCATCTGCATGCGTTGCTGAAAACAGGGAGAATACATTCAGCAGCAGTGATACCAGTGAAATGCAGACCAGGCATCTTATCAGGCTCATTAAATGGACAGGCCTGAAAAATTTTACCTCATGCTTCTGATAATTCATCCCGCTTAATATAAAAATGTCTTTCATTTTCACCTGCTCAAAAAAACATCTTAAAGCAATTTAATTTAACAATGCGGACATGAGGACTGCTTAACAATACGAAAATTTTATTCATTTTTGATTAATAAGTCAATTTTAATAATCTTAGAACAGGTTACAAATATAGACCAAACAGCTTTATAATGATCATGGCTGCATGAATAGCGGCAAACCCTTTTTATGTGCGCCTGCCTTATTTTGATAGCAGCGGTTTGGCACGGTATGTTGAAAATATAAAAATGATATCAATAATTTTTAAGCTTGAAAGTCTTATATCTCTTTTGCTGTTTTGGATTATATTGCGCTTTTTAAAATGATATCACCCTCACTTACCCCTATATCATCAGCTATGACTTTGCACTTGGCTTTTAATAAGAAGAATATGGGACGTTTTTCAAATGATAGGGCCTCAAAGTTGCCCTGTCCCTTGCTTATAATGAATTGCGATTTAGTGTAGATGTCCATGAAATCACTGCTGCATGTATCAAGGACGGTTCCAGGCGCATCTGTACCGGATGATATTATTCGGGCAACTGTGTGGATGCCTGCCTGCAAGGCGTCTTCATGCACTGCGTCATTTATTACAGGCCTCTCCCTTACAACATATGTTACCGGCTTACCCAGCTCTTCTATCAATATCCTGTCACAAACACACTCACCAGCGTTATCGCCGATAAACAAAATCTCATCACTCCTGTCTAATTTGACTTTGAATGGCTCGTAATCAAATATGGCAAAATTCCTTTTCAGGATATCTTCTATATCATTTTCAAGATCAAAGGCCCGGTTTGCTCCAAGGTCTATGACATTTCCTGCAATGGATATCCTGATTGCGGTTAAGAGCTTGTCTTCAGACATTTTAACCGCATTTTTTAATGCAGGATATAGAGACAGTACCTTTTTTGTGCTCTCCTCTTTTATTGCACGATAGGGGTCAGGGTTTCTTGTAATCTCCTCTATCTTTCTGTAGATCAGCCGACCTGTTTCAGGAGGGCTGCTCTCAAGGGGAATATCCTTAAGCAGCATGCCTATCTCATCAAGGACCTTCTTTATCCTTTTTTCATCAGATGTGGCTATCCTTGATGCCCTTAATGCCTGAGATAAAAAACAGGGAAAACAGTCAAGATATGTCTTCATATTTAATTCAGCTGTTTTCCAGTGAGCTGATTTTAGACTGGATATCCCCTGCCTGTTTTAGCAGATCCTCAGCCTGTTTTTTAAGGAGCCTGAGCTCTTCTTCTTTTGAATTCGAAGATTGTGAAGGCGCTCTGAATTCATTCGCGCCGGCCATTCCTGCTCCTCCACCCATACCGCGACCCATGCCTTTGCCTCCACACCGACCACCGCCCATACCCATGCCCCGGCCGCCTCCCATGCCTTTACCGCCGCCCATACCAAAATTTGCTGACTGGTCATATGCAGGAGATGAATTTCCCTGTTGAGATGAAGCACCTTCGCCCATGACACCATAGTGATCAGGGACATTGGGCTCGCTAGAGGCATGCAGCTCATTTTTTAAAAGCCTTTCAATAGCATCTCTTACTGTGCCTGACTGGCCCGTGTACATTGTTATTTTAGCGGCATTCAATACCCTTACTGCATTTGGACCGCAGTTACCGGTAATAACCGCCTCTGCGCCTTTGGATGAGATAAACTGGCCTGACTGTATTCCGGCGCTGCCGCTCAGAGTCAGGCTTTCATTATCAAATACCTCAAAATCCATTGTATTTGTATCACAAAGAATAAAATAACTGCACCTTCCAAAACGCGGATCAATTTGTGAATCCAGGGTTTTTCCGCTTGAACTGATAGCTACTTTCATCTTCTCCTCCTTATTTAAGATTGTTCGGGAATATCAAATACAGGGTTACCCGATTACCTGATGCGGCTCGCAAAATCTTTCATTGCAAACTTATGCAATTATACCGCAATATTATATTTGATAAGCATTTTTAATGCCAGGCTCTCTATAAACGGAAATAAGTATATATCATCATGATATTATTGTGAATTTTAAAGACAGTATTTTACCTTGGCCTATGTCGCTGAACTGCTGTATTGCATATTTGCAATTATAATGACGCATAAATGCAATACTGTAACAATGTCTGTTGTTTCTCGCCTCAAATAAAACCTTATAACATAAATTACCTTAAAAGGAGTGTTGCCAGTTTTTCTCCCACCCTGATACTGGTTTCATATCCTTTCCTGGTGTTTTCTATAATATCTGTGTCGATCTTAACCCTGTTTTTTTCAAAAAGGACAATAACAGTTGACCCTCCAAATGAAAACCAGCCCTTTTCGTCTCCCTTTATAACCTCTGTATCAGGGAGGTAATTCTGGACAATAGAACCAACCATTGTTGCCCCTATTTCACAAAGAAGGATATCACCCGCATTAAGAGTGGTTAAAATGCTGTATTCTCTTGTGTTCTCCCAGTAAATTTTCATCCTCTTTTTTACCGCATATGGAGAGACTGAATAGTAGGCCCCATTAATGCGTGTTGATTTTGAGATCCTGCCATTTGCCGGAAAATGAAAGCGGTGGTAATCCGCAGGGGCAAGCCGAAAAATCAGCAATGTTCCGCCCGCATACCTTTTACTAAGGGATTGATCCTGTAATAATTTCTCAATAGAAAACTGATGCCCCTTAACAAAAAATGTGTCAAGGCTGTCAATTTCCGTAAATCCCAGCGTTTTTCCATCAGCAGGGGAGACGATTGCATTCACATCTCTCTCTATTGGTCGGGATTCAGGTTTTAACCTGCGGATAAAAAAATCATTTAATGTAGAAAAATCATTGGCAGGCCGAAGTACTTCACCCATATCAATGTTAAGCTCTTTTATAAAACCTGGTATTTTATTTTTTGATGCAGGCTTATCCATCTTTCTGCCATACCATTGTGATAAAAATTTCCTTTTAACAAGCCCCTCTAAGGCAAGCTTTCCAAAAGGATTGCAGTACAGCCATTTAAGCCATCTTTCACCAGGGACAATTTCCTGCCTGATATTTCCTGTTTTTCGATCTATATAGTGGATGCCCTTCATCTCATTACCCTTTAATTGATTATAGATTTAACTGATATTATGACAGTTAACATAAAAGCACAACCGGATTTAAACAGCCTGAACATAGTTGATACGCAGAAATAGACTTGATAAACCAAATATTAGCGGTTATACAAAGAACCCTGTGTAAAAATAATTTAGAAAGAGGTGCTATGGATATGATGCTTAAAGGTAAAACTGCAATAATTACCGGGGGTGGAACAGGGATTGGCGCTGCGGTGGCTGCAAGGTTTGTTGCAGAGGGCGCTAAAGTATGTATTGCCGGTCGTCGTGAGAGCGTGCTTGATGAAACAATAAAGTCATTACCAAAAGGTACTGCTGTTAAATGCAAGGGAGATGTAACAGACCCATCAGACATTGAACGTATAGTGAAAACAGCAGTGGAGTTTGGCGGCACTGTGAATGTGCTTATAAACAATGCAGGGGCAGGGGCAGAGGGCTCAATAACAGGCACATCTATCGAAGAGTGGAGAAGAATAGTCGAGATAAACCTTGTAGGGCCATTCATGCTTATGAGGGCAGTCATACCCTATATGCAAAAGGCTGGTGGGGGCTCCATTGTTAATATCTCTTCTCTGGCATCATTGAGGGCCATACCTCATGGCAATGCCTACTGCACATCAAAGGCAGGGCTTAATATGATGACCATGCAGGCAGCTCTGGATTTTGGTGGAGACGGCATCAGGTGCAATGTCATTTGCCCCGGATTTATCTTCTCGGAGATGACAGAGGGGCGCTTCGGGCAGGTAGCAAAGGATAATAATATTGACCTGAATACACTTATGTTAAAGGTGTTTAATGATGTACCCGCCCGTAAGGCAGGTACACCTGACAGGGTAGCCGGGCTCTGCGCCTTTTTTGCAAGTGATGATTCAACCTACGTTACAGGGACGGTTATTCCTGTTGACGGCGGGCTCTCTATAATGGATCCGTTCCCATTGTGTGTAAAAAATGCAGACCTTTCAATAAATGCGGAGAAATAGATTCAAGATTGAATATTCAAGATTCAAAATTCAAGATCCAGGATTAAAGGAGGTTGGAAGTTCATCATTTTGCATAGTATTTATACTTCACAAAATATGAACGTCCAACGCTCAACATTCAACATCCAACGTTCAATGGAAGACAGAACCCATTGTCTTTTCTTTGCTTTTGATTTTTCATTGGAAGTTGAAAGTTCGACGTTCGATGTTGGGCGTTCATATTTTTGAAGTAATGACCTTCTTACTATTTTAACAATCCCCGCCTGCCAAGCTCTTCAGCAATATCTTTCATATCAAAATTATTAAGTGTCTCTGACTTTGGCAGGCCTGTTTCCACATCCCAGCCGCGCAGCTCATAGTATTCATCCTTTAATTTCTCAAATGCATTCCTGTCAAATACACTGCCCTCTACACATACAATTTCATCATTTTTACCAGGTACAATACATTCGGGGTCACAGAAGAGCTCTCCTTTTTTAAGGGGCTGGGTAAAAAAGTAATCCATCATCTGATCATCCGTTCTTCCTTTCCACCCGTGTTTTATATGAATGGCCCTCTGCATGTTGACATTTCTTTCTCCAAGCCGGTTCAGCCCTTCTTCATCCACCTCTCTTCCTGTTACAGCGGAAAATATCTGACATTCAAGCGCAGGTTCATCCATGTTTCTGGTAAAGTAGTCCTGCCATATTGCCATCCAGCTAAGGTCACACAGGATAAGGCTTTCCTTTACATGTGCCCTGTCCCTGGCCTTTTTTGATGCAAGCGCCTTTCCTTCCATTGTGGTAAAATCGGCAGCAATTTCACTTCCCCAGATACGTTTTGCAAATTTTCGAAAAGCTTCGCTCGAAAAAAATGCATGCTCCCTCTTGCTCGCCCATGCTACCCACTTGAAAAGATATGAAACAGGCTCATGCAATGTCTGGATAGGTCTTCTAGGTTCCATGGCATAGATGAGCGCGTTTGCAGGTATTAGCCTAGGGTCATAATCCTTTGTTTCACTGTTCCTGGTAGCAACACAGTACCCCAAATGTTTTTTTGCAGCCTCGCCAATAGCTTCTGCGGCCTCTATAGTGCCTTTTGCAAGCAGGTCACCGAAACCTTCCCTTGAGGCAATCTTTGCGGTAAGAATTTCTATGAATTCAGGTGTCCCCATCTTTGAAAGGGGAAGGCCGGTCTCCTCTTCAGTGAGGGTGCCATCCTTGTAGCAGTAGGAGAGCCAGTCAACCATGCCATGCATTACTGATGTATCAAGCCCGTAATCGTCACAGAGCCTGGAGGCCAGCATGCGTGTCTCACTGTTGTCCTTTCCCTTGTTATATTCCATAACCGGTTTAAAATAAAACATCATTGCCTGGCACAGGGACTTGTATTTACTGCCATTTGAATATGGGTATACATAACGGCCGCATCCTACACCGCACCCATAGCAGATATGTTTTTTAAAGGAGTCATTTATCCGCCACATCCCTTCGTCATGATCCGCTATTTTATGAATCTCACGAATTTGTCTTGCCAGGATTTTTAGTTTATCAGGGTTGGCTGCTACAGCTCTTTTGTCACCTGCAACAATAACCGCCTTCAGCAGTTTTGAACCCATCACTGCCCCAAGGCCAGCGGAGCCTGAAGAGCCGTCTTCCGCCAGTATTGTGGCAAAGACCACAAGATTTTCTGCCGCCTTACCTATTGTGAGGATGCTGAAATCCTTTCCATGCTCAGCCTTGAGCGCATCAGTAGCCTCAAAGGCTGACATACCCCAGAAGCGTGAGGCATCCCTGATTTCAACCGTGTCATTCTTGATAATAACGTATGCCGGCTTTTCAGCCTTTCCCTGTATTACGAGGCCGTCGTACCCTGCGTATTTAAGGGTTACACCCCATCTGCCGCCCAGGTTGGAATAGGAAAATGTCTCCCTGTCTCCCTGTGGCGATTTAGCGCAGATCTGCCACCTTGAGCCGGCAAACCCTGTAAAGCCTGCCACAGGCCCTGTGGTGCAGATCATACAGTTATCAGGATCATATGCCTTTGTTTCAGGTGGAACAAAGTCCCAGTATAGTTTTGCAGCTATACCTCTGCCACCGATAAACCTCTCTGAATACTCTCTTGTTTCAAGTCTGCTTATTTTATTTTCTGTCAGGTCAACTTTAAGGATATTACCTGCATATCCAAACTGTGTCATATGTCTTCCCTCAAACCTCAAACCTCAAACTATATACAGTAAACCGAATACCTAAAACCGCAGACCTTATAGCTTTTATATTAATATCAGAACGCTTTTCATTAAGATTTGGATATTTCATTTTGCGTGATTCCTTTTCTGAATTCGGCAAGTATAGGCAGCATGAGTATTGTGACCAGAAAAAATGTCAGGACATCGGAAGATGGGAATGCAAGCCATACACCTTTGAGCTTATAAAGGTGTGTCCATAAAAGGGCAGATGGTATAAGAAATATAACCGGCCTGCCAAATGCTGTTATAAAGGCCTGCTTTGCCTTACCGATTGCCTGAAAAATCATGGTGCCGATATGGAGCGGCCCTAATAGCGGAAGGGCCAGAAACATATATTTATTGGTTGCTATGCTCATGCTGATAAGTTCAGGGTCATCTGTAAATATCCTTATAAACGGACCAGGGGTAAAATATACAAGAAGAAAGCCCGCTGTGCTGAGAATGAGAGCCCAGAACAGGGCAAGGTTCATGGATCTTATGACAAGCCTGAAACGCCTTGCCCCGTAATTAAAGCCCAGTATGGGTTGAACACCCTGGCTAATCACCATCCCGGGCATTGTGATGAACATGAGTATCCTTTGTGCTATGCCGAATGCGCCAAGCGCATAATCTCCTCCATAGGTTGCTGCCATCTTGAAAAGTATCATTGCAGCAAGGCTGCTTGCAAACATCTGTATGAATGCGCCTGAGCCGATGGCTGTCATCTCCTTCATGATCTTTATATCCGGGGTAAAATTGGCGACCCTGATCTTGAGATAATTTTTACCTGACCGGTAATAGTTGAGTAGATAGAGCATGGAAAATAGCTGGGCTATGATTGTGGCAATGCCTGCCCCCTTAACACCCATCTGCATCCGCACAATAAATATATAGCAGAGGACAATATCTATAATGGCTCCTGCTATCATGGCAACCATGCTTACCTTTGCGTTGCCCTCTGCCCTGGTATAGTTCATAAGTGAGGTGCCTATGATAGCGAATATCATGCTTATTATTATGTAGATCATATATTCACGTGCATAGGGCAGGACATTTTCCGAGGCCCCCATAATAGTGAGCCAGAAATTGAGGAAGGGCATCAGGCCAATGATGGCAAGGCAGCTCAGAATAACAGCAAGTGTAATCCCATTACCAAGTGACTTTTCAGCATTTTTATGCTTATTTGCACCGAGAAACCGGGATATAAGTGACATTCCGCCAATACCAGACCAGGTGCCAAGCCCGAAACCTATCATCTGAAGAGGAAAGGCTATGGAGAGTGCTGCCATGCCCAGGTGGCCAACATACCTTCCTATAAAAATAGCGCTTATTACATTGTAAAGCGAATGAACAAACATGCCGAAAAACACAGGCATGGATAATTTAAATAACAGATGACCTATCCTGTCTGTGTCGAGGACGCTTTTATTAAACCTGTTTTCTTCCATATAAACCACATCTTGTTAAACATTAATCTGATCTTTTGAGCATGGCACAATACTAGAAAATGGCGGATAAAGGAAAGGAAAATTTGATTCAAGATTCAAGGTTTGAAATTTGAGATTTGAAATTATTAGAGATCAAGGGTTCGAGGGGTCAAGGGGGCTAGGGTTCGAGTGAAAAACTTTTAAAACCCCTTAATTCACAACTCACAATTCACAATTTACAATTTTGCCTCCTCGAACCCCTGAATTTTCAATTTTGAATCTTGACTTTTGAATTTATATTCTTGACCCCTTGACCCCTGTATTTTTCTTAGCCTATAGCCTATAGCCTATCACCTATTATATACCCCCTCATAATCAGGGTTATGCTTCTCATACTGATCCTTCATGTCTCCCCAGAAATTCTGCGGCTTGTAATTGATCTTTATCTTTTCGTTTTCAAGCTTAATAGTGGAGAACTTGTTCCATTCAGGAGGGTCAACCTCAGGATAATCTATTCTGTCAAAGCCTAAGGGCACACTGCTGGCCTTTCTTGCAATAGAGGCATTCAGGATGATCTTTGCATGTTCAATCAGTTGAAGGTCTTCAAGGCTTCTCATGAGTTTATGAGGATCAAGCGCATAGAGCTGCGGCACTGCCTCCTTTTCCATCTTCTCAATTGCCCATAGCCCCATCTTGAAAAGTTTTTCTGTCTTGAATTCACTTGCGTAATACTGCATGGTCCTTGCAAGCCCTGCATGGAGCTCTTTCCATTCAATACCGCCTGAGCGTTTAATAGGGGCATATACCCTGGCCTTTTCTCTTTCTATCTGCTCCCTTGATAATTTGCCATGACCAATCTCTTTTGCATATGCTACAGCCTTTCTTCCCGCGTATCTCCCTGTTGCAGCGCAGTAGCTGTGGTCTTCTGATGAAAACATGGTGTTGCCTGCCACATAAAGGCCATCAAGAGAGCTTTTGAGGTTCCAGTCAACTAGCAGCCCTCCCATTCCGGGTTGACGCCACTGTGGCATGGTCTGACCCTCTATAAATTTATAACTCTGCTGAAGGTCTTTGCTTCCATCAAACCCTGCCTGATTAAAGGTGTCTATAATTACCTTTGTTGTGGACTCCTCTCCAAGCATGAGGTTCCATGTAGCGCGTCTTTCCACATCAGACATTGATGGCCAGTCACCATAAAATGGCAGCTCATATTCGCCCTTCATGATTGCCTCCCTGATCTTTCTATCCCCCTCAGGTGTAAGGATCATTGCCCCTGCATCTTCCCACCCCTGTATAGGTAAAGGTACCCTTTTACCGTTTGCATCCACAAGAGGCACATTTTCATAGCTTGCATCGCCAGCCCCTGTATACCACTTGTGTTTAAGACCGGTTGCAATGCCGATAGGGCCTGTGGCCTCCATGTCCACAAGTTCTGCCCCGGCCTTCCACCCCATGATAAGCCCGTCACTGGATGATGCCCTGTTCATCATGGTTGACATACCGCACAGCTCACTGTTCATAAGCCACACAGAGCCTCCGCCTGCTGTTGAGACAATGGTTGCCTTTGATTTGAATATCATGAATTCGCCGGTGCGATTATTCAGCCCTGTTGCACCGATAACACGACCGCCCTGTACCCCGCCCTCTGTTAAAAGGCTTGTGCCCATGACCCTGTCAAATATTTGCACGCCGAGTTTTTTGCACTCCTTTTTTAGCGCCGGTTTAAATGTGGAGCCCCATACGCGGATAACAACATTGTTACGTTTTTCAGGCGGGTTAAAGCCCTGTGTGCCCATGTTCGGGTCAGGCATGTAGCTATGTATGGTGCCGTAGCGGGGTGAGATCATGAACTTGGTTTTATCATCCCTGCCTTCAGCTCCCTTATATTCATCATTAGTATCACGGATCTTACCGCCCATCTGTTCCATCTCAAGCAGGGTATCATAATCTTCACGGCATTGTATCTGTATTCCGATGCCATTAGGGTAGGGGCGGTCAGCCATATGGATGGCCCAGTCATCAGGGTTAACGCGTGATAAGGGGTTTGCAGGTACGCAGCACCAGTGGTCACAGCCTGGGCCCCCTGCGCCGCTCCTTACTGTGTCACCTTTTTCAACAAGGGTAACCTTGAGGCCATGTCTTGCAGCGCTTATTGCTGCCCAGCATCCTGCGATGCCTCCCCCGATTACCAGTATATCTGTCTCTACCTCAACCTCATTTTCAAAGCGGACAGGGTAGGGCCAGGTTGGTGGTGTGCTATTAGCTTTTAAATAATCGTGCCAGTTTGTCATGGTAATCCCTCCTTATATTTGACCTATTTCGCCGGTTTTTTTGTTCTTCCAGTAAGCGCGTGACTGAAGAGGCCAGTTAAATTTTATTGCGCCTGGTCTCGGGCAGTCATTAACGCAGCAGCCGCAGTACCAGCATTCATCCTGGTGCAGGATAATGGGCGGTTTACCCTTTACAGGGTTGGGGATGTAAACATCAATGGGGCATACCTCCACACAGTGGTTGCAGCCGTTACACCTTTCAGGGTTGAATATTACCGGCTGATTGGGTGTGGTAACATTGGGAATAGCGAATAATACTTGTTGGGACATGATTTACCTCCGGGTCTTATTTGTTATTGCCTGTAAAAAAGAATCTGCCTGAAAAATATGCATTTCTCCAGACGGATATAAAGTAACCTCTCTTTAAAGTTTTATAGATGGAAATAAGACAGGTCTCAAGATTATTTAAGGGCGGATAAAAGTCAAGGAAAAATCTTAAGTAATGATGAAAGTTTTAGCGAAGACAATTAGTGTCCATGCAAAACTGTCTTTTTGGATTTTCATCCTTCGCAGTAGTGCTGCTGTGGAGGATAGAAATCTGGATGGACGCTATTCAGGCCATTGTCCCTATCCGCTTGTTTTCCATCGGGATTTATTCCCGACCATCTGTTTTTCGTAGGGGCAAACCTGCGTGTTTGCCCGGCTTTCACATGGTTCCCTCTCTTATTACTTTTCATTCAAAGGTCAATGTTCATTCTTTCTTGACTTTCCCCACGCCGTCATTCCCGACCCGATCGGGAATCCATTTCAACCACGGAGAGCACGGAGGAAAGCCTCCTAATATATTATCAAAAAATAATTTTTAATTTTCTTAACGACCTTTGCGTCTCTGCGGTTCAATTTTAGTCTGTCATTCCAGGCCTATCTGCCATCCATAGCTTTAGCGAAGGTGGTTAGCGAAGGGTGGATCGGGAATCCATTTGTAAGCACCTGTCATTCCCGTGAGACGGGTCATTGATCCAGATATATCGGGAAATCCATTTTCATATTCTCTTTCATACTGCGGCATCCTTTTTTAGGCCCTAAAACTCTGACATTAGAATAACTTATTCAAAATATATTAAATTTAGATAAACTCACTTTATAGAAATAAAAATCAGGAATTTCCTGATTGACAGTCTTTTTTCTGTCCTCTATATTCCGCCTCAATACTTAATCAGCTATATAACACTCTTTAACTTGGGTTAAGTATTCGTATTACAATCATATATATTAAGAAACACCTAATTATTACCCCGAGTTAACAGGGTAATGGATGTCTTATCAGTTTTTGTCTTACAGCAGTAAATAGTTTTATTGTCAACTTTCAGATTTTATTGTTTTTTAAATTCTAATTCCAGCGGGGGATTACTATGGTAAACGCAAAAAGAATCGCGGTTTTTATTATCCTTTCCATTCTTTTTATCCTTTTTCAAGCGCCTGTGGGTTTTACACAGGAAAGCAGCACTTCCGATGATGAAGGCTCATTTTCATCTGAATCAGAAGTAACATATACGGAATCAACCGATGAAGAAGCTATCCCCACTCCCGAAGAAGTAACAACTGAAAAATCCAAAAACAGTGATAAAAAATTAGAGGAAGAATCTACCGAATCGGTCGCCCCTGAATCGGTTGCGATGAGCATGGCGTCCGGCGGGTCATCATCATCTGCTACAGGCGGTGTTTTCAGTAACCCACAGGCAGTATCAGTAAGCCAGGTAGGTGCCGCATCATTTAGTTACCCTATTGCAGTACCGCCTGGAAGAAATGGCCTCCAGCCAAATGTTTCTCTTCAATACTCAAGCTATAATGAAAACGGCTGGGTTGGCGTGGGCTGGGACCTGGACTTAGGTTCAATTAAACGCTCTACCAAAAAGGGTCTTAATTACAGCGGTACTGATTATGTGGCAAACGGTTCGGAACTGGTAGCCAACACCGCCTGGGGGACTAATTTTTATTGTGAAAAGATCGAAGGTGCTTTTACAAAATACTATTATAATACATCATCCAATTACTGGCTTGCTACCGCTAAAGATGGCACAAAATATTATTATGGGCAAACCTCAGCCTCCCGTATGGCAAATGGAAGCAATACTTACAGTTGGCAAATGGACAGAGTTGAGGATACAAATGGCAACTACATGACCATAAGTTATACAACAGTCAGCAACCAGATATACCCCTATCAGATATCCTATACTGGTAAAACAGGCGGCCTTTCACCAAATAAAACAGTTGAGTTTGGCCTTGCAAACAGGACAGATACAATAAGTTCCTATAAAACCAAATACCTTGTAACTACAGGAAAACGCCTGCAAACCATAACAGTTAAAGTAGATAGCACTACAGTGTATAAATACATCCTTGATTATGACAACTCCGGCCCAAACGGTAGATCAAGACTAACTCAGATTAAGCAGGTAGATCGAACCAATGATAGTAATAACCTCCCTCCAACAAATTTTACCTGGGTAGACGGCGGTGACGGCACCTTTGGTTCAGTGACCACACTCACGCTTAATGGTGCAATAGGCGGAACATTGGTATTTGGAGACATCAATGGTGATGGAAGAGAGGATTTTATAAAGGTTACATATAGCACTTCGTATGTTAGAGTATATCCATATCTTGCTAACAGCTCAGGGGGTTTTATTGTACAGCCTTATAAGAACCTTGCAGGATGCGGCAATCAAGACTATATGAGTGTTGCACTGGGTGATATAGACGGAGACGGATACGCAGATATTGTAAGTAATGGAGGACTCAGTCAAGTTCATGCATATCTCTCAAATGGTGATGGGACATTCGGCAGTGCCTACACAACTACATGGAGCGGGTTTTATGCTGATACCATCTTGCTTGCAGATCTTAATGGTGATGGAAAAGCAGACCTGCTTAAATATCTAAAAGAACCACTACCTCCTGGCGTTATACCTGGATATGTACCTGACAATACCACCATTTATGCCGGACTTTCAAACGGTAACGGCACTTTTGGTGCTCCTGTGTCATCTGACCTTCCAACAATCGGCGATTTCAACCCATCAATTCACGCGAACCTTTACACTATATCGGTGGGTGATGTAAATGGTGATGGCATCCCTGATCTTTATTCCCATTCAAACGTTTTATTTAATCCCAATTATTATCCTCCTGGTACGTTCGCGAATGTTTATGGGATTCTTATTGGTAATGGATCGGGTGGCTTTGATAGTACTTATTATTATAATCAATTGAACAATAATAGTTATGGCACAGGAAAAGTGGCGGATGTTAATGGCGACGGTCTTGCTGATCTGGTTTTTAGTTTGAATGGTTTTATGGGTGCCTGTTTATCGACTGGTACTGGTATGTCAAATGTTTTTCCAATAGCACCTGGTTCCCCTAATTTCGCTATTTCAGATTTAAATGATGATGGCATTACTGACATAATCTATGAATCTTCAGGAAACAATTATTTCTTTTCCTCTAGCGGCGGCGGGGTGATACCGGCAGACGGGCCAACAGGAACAGATGCTATAATGCTTGCTGATATAAATGGCGATGGAAGGGCTGATATGATTAAATACAATGGAACCAGTATCAGCTATTCCATGGCCGATGGAGACAATGCGGGTGACCAAATAGATTTAATAATAAACCCTCTTGGAGGAGAAACAAGTATAACCTATGGTAATAATACTGATATCTCAAACAACATGGTCCCATTTGAATTACACCCGGTAATGGGTATTCAAATCGATGATGGTTATAACGCTATATCCCTGACCTCTTACGCCTATTCAGGAGGATATTATGACTATGCTGAAAGGGATTTCAGGGGATTCAGCACAGTAACCCAGACCAATCCTGATGGAACAACCATCAAGACAACCTATGAACAGCTTGATGATTATAAAAAAGGAAGACCTCTCCAGGTAGATATGAAAAACCCAAGTGGCGCCCTTTTGAAACGGGCAACATTCACATGGGCAGCAGGTACATTATCAGGCACAACAGGCAAGTTTGTAAAACTGACTAATAAAAGGACTGATATTTATGGCACTACAAATGTGTATACCAATGAGGCATACACCTATGCCAGCAACCACGGCGGAGTACTTAAGACTGTAAGTTCAGGTTCAGGCGGGGCGGAGAGTGTTACAATAGAAAATACATACACCAACAAGGGTACATGGCTATGGAGAAAGGCCAGTGAAAAGATTACCGGTTCGTCGGACCCTTCCATAACAATAAGGCAGACTAATTATACATACAACAGTTTTGGCAATTTGCTAACCAAGACATATGTAAACACATCAGGCTCTTCTCCTGTAGAAACCTATACCTATGACACCTATGGTAATGTTGCAACCTATAAAGATCCAAAAAACAATATAACAAGATACACATATTATCCTGATGATCCAACATATACACATGTAACAAGAATTGATTACCCCACAACGGGCTCTGCTACGCACTGGGTAACCATGAATTATCACCCTCTTTATGGCAAACTGGTGCAGAAGACAGATGAAAACAGTCAAAGTACGTATTATGAATACGATAATTATGGCAGGCTTAATCTGATGGATTACCCTGATGATGGGCAGACAATATATGAATATAATGATACTGCCAATCCTGCTTATGTAAAAACCAGTGTGAGGGAAAGTACCTCAGGCTATGTAGAGTCATATCAATATGTGGATGGCTTTGGCAGGGCAATAATGGCGGTATCAAAGGGGGTTGGCAGCAACTATGTTGTAACAAAGCAGGCTTATGATAACATGGGTAGGGATTATTACTCTGCAGGTCCATATCATACAAATGCCTGGGCATACGGCCCTACTCCTCCTTCTGCAACATTCCCCACATCCTCAAGAAGTAAGCGTATGACCAACCCATCTTTCCTTGGACTGCCGGACATGGTAACTTCCCCTCTGAAATTATTATAGAGGGAGGTTACCCA
>JAFGFM010000214.1 GCA_016931115.1 Deltaproteobacteria bacterium
GGAAAAGAAACCTTCCTTGGTTAACTTCCTTTTAAGATCCTTGATGGCCTTTTCTATCTGATTATCGTGCACAATGACTTTCATAATAAAGTTACTCCGTAGTTTAATGAAAATAAAAAAGCATCTCTAAACCATTATGAGATGCTTTTTCTCACCTTTAATTAAAGGGGTATGCCGGAACTGGCGTGAGGGACTAATCTACCAATGTCTAGACATCTGATGTAACCTCTTTAAAGGTTTGAAAGCACCCATGGTATTTCAAGGGGTATGGTGGCTCCATGTGACCGGAAAGCCCTTTGCCAGGGAAAAAACGATAAACACTTTCGGCCATATCTAATCACCCCCTTTGCTGTTTCGAATTATATCTGTAACCCTAATTCCATCCTTATGTCAGTAAGGGACACAAAGATTTTCTAAAAATTAAATAAAATAATATATACTTACAAAATATTTTGTCAATCTTTTTTCTCCCTTTTTAGTTACCTTTTTCGTAACCGATCATTATGGATCATTTATGCAAATTGTTATTTTTATCTATTTTGCATGCCCCGTAGCTCCGGAAGACGGTACTGGGGTGCCTTTTTGCCTGCCCTGTGGAATGCCAAGTCTATTCCTCTGGGGCGCTGTATCTATCCTGTTATCCCGTCACAAGTCTCTTTACATAGACGCATGATTCCTTATTACCGCAGCCATAATTTTGCAACAGCCTCAATATGATAGGTGTGAGGGAACATGTCTACGGGTTGTATTTCAACTAACTCATATTTCGGTATCAGCTGGGAGATGTCCCTTGCCATTGTGGCAGGGTTACATGAGATATAGATAATCTTTTCAGGAGATAATGCCAATATCTGGGTTAACACATGCTTGTGCATCCCTGCACGCGGTGGGTCAATGATTAAGACATCTGGTTTGTAGGTTATTGCGGAGAGTCTTTCTCGAATATCCCCAATAATAAACCGGCAGTTATCTATGCTATTGTCTTTGCAATTGTTCCGGGCATCCAGCACGGCACTTTCGCTGATTTCAATACCAGTAATCACCTTCACCCTGTTTGCGAGAAAGATGGGAATTGTGCCGGTTCCGCTGTATAAATCAAGTACTGTCTCGCTGCCCTTTAGCTCGGCATAGTCGGCTACTTTCTCATAAAGCTGCCGGGCGGCCAGGGAATTGGTCTGGAAAAATGAGTTTGAAGATATTTGAAAGGTGTATGGCCCGATCTTGTCCCTGATATATCCTTTGCCTGTAAGGACGCCTTCCCGTTCCCCAACGGCAATGGAGGCCTTCCTCCCGGTGATGTTATTTACGACTGTTTTGATTTTGGCGATTCGCTGCGACAGCTCGCTAACCATAGGGTAGACTACTTCCGGCAGTTCCTCTGATGTCACCAGGTTTACCATCCATTCATCAAATGCCCTGGAGTATCGAATGGTCAGAAAGCGCCAGAACCCGTCATGGCTTTTCAGGCCATAGACGGGTATTCCGCTTTTTTTTACATATCTCTTGACCTCTCTCAGGATCCTGTTACCGGTTTCCTGCTGAAGTAGACAGGCTTCCACATCAATAACCTTTTGATATGTCCCGGGCACATGAAGCCCTAATGCAAAATTCCCTTCAACTGCTTGCTTATCCAATTCATGGGGGAGGAACCACCGTCGGTCAGAAAAGGAAAATTCCATCTTATTGCGATAACCGAATACCTCTTCAGAAGGCATCACATTACGAACCTTCACATCTTTGAGCCCCCCAATGTGTTCAATGGCTTCTTCCACCTGCTCTTTCTTATAAGAAAGCTGCGCTGCATATTGTATGTGCTGCCACTGGCAGCCCCCGCAATAGCCGCTGTAAGGGCAAGGGGCCTGTAACCGCTCAGGTGAGGGTGTAATCAATTCTAACAAGCTTGCTTCGGCATAGGTCTTCTTTTTTTTGTAAACCCTGACCTGCACCTTATCACCAGGGGCTACGCCCCTGAGAAAGACCACAAATCCATCAACCCTGCCAATTCCCCGGCCTCCATACGCCATCTTTTCGATGTACAGTTCAATTGTCTGGCCTTTTTGTGGTTTCATCATTTGATATAGTTTACCGCAGAGACGCTGAGACCGCAGAGAAAAGAAAACATTCTAATACGTAACATATGTATAGCGTTTATGATAATGCTTTTGGGCTATTTTTTATAGATTTTAATTAAAGAATTGCCGCGTCATCTACGAGAAACTGAAATTTATTATTTCGTAGGGTGGGCTGAGTCCCGCTGAGATCGGGACTAACTACACATAGCTTGTGCATATTATGGGAAGTATGCAAAATAAGTTTAGAACAGCGAAACCCACTATTCTTTTAACTATTATAAAAAAACTATTCTCCATAGAATTTTACTGTCACCGGATGGCCTTCTATTCGCTGGTCAAGCGTTATCTGGTCGTAATTATCTGAATAATAGGTGGTTTTGCTTTGTATGATATGGCGGGCATAGTTGTAGGCATCCGCAGACTCTTTATGCATGCCTTTTTTCATATAGATAAAACCCCGGTTGTTGAATACATCAGCGTGAGAGGGTTTTATTTCCTTAATGAGCGCTATGGTCTTGTCTAAATAAAGCAGGGCCTTATCATAGTCCCCCTGCTTGCAAAAAACGACTGCTATATTGTTGTACGCGAGTTCATTATTTGGGTTGAACTGGATTGCCTTTCGGAAATCTCCTGCTGCTTTAACATATTTACTCTGTTTATAGTACGCAAGACCTCTGTTATTATATGCTATTGCATAACCAGACCTTAAAGCTACGGCTTTTGTTAGGGCGGCTATTGCCTCGTGCAATTTACCCTCCCTTAGAAAGTTGGTGCCTTTGTCAAAGTAACGTACTGCGTCATCAGCAATACTCATCTGTGGCGAAATCAGAACAAAGGATAATAGGAAGAGCGCTGTTTTCGCACATCTTTCAAGAGGCTTTTTTTTCATTGTTACACTCCATTCTCTGTAACATCCCAATAAGTTCGGGCATTCCGACTCCTTCTTCCTTTGGCAAAAGAGGGTGAGGGGGTTTTTTCTAACACAGCCCGGATTTATTGCGACCTTACCATTCTCTCTTTTAACGGGTTGTCAAACCTCAAATTCTACCCACTTTTTTTCATGGGGTGCAGCCATAACTCTTATATCGGCCTCTTTTACGGAAAACTTAAGCGTAGGCTCAGCGTATTTTCCTATATCTGTATTAAAAACCACATCTTCTCTGCGCTGGTGGCCTCCGGCCCCAAAGGCCTTTCTCTAGGTGAAAAGGGGGTTATCTACAAAAGTGTTGTTAAGTCTCGGCATATTAAAAAAAACATTGATTGACGAGATAAAAATACTATATAGTGACATGTAAGAAGCTTCATCACTGCCCTATACCATTGCCACATAGCCTGGCCAGGACCCGAAAAGTATGGATTTTTGGTGTTTTGGATCGGAAAAAAGATATAACCAAAGGACATGGCTGAAAACAGAATCCGCCAGGATGATCGCAATAAGGCTGACAAGATGGACACAGTTTATGACATAGGGTTATCCGGATTCACCCTGATTGAGGTCCTTATGACCATTGTCATTTTGGCCATTTTGGCCGCTGTGGCAGTCCCGGGCTTTTCTGTCTGGTTGCCAAATCATAGGCTGAAGGCGGCCGCTCGCGATATGGTTTCCAATTTTCAGCTGGCTAAGCTAACAGCCGTTAAAAGGAACACGAATTGTGCCATAACCTTCAATCAAGTGATAGGAGATAGAATGTATGATTATGTGGTTTACGTCGATTCAGATAATGATTTAGAATATGATGCAGGGGAAGAAATCGTTACCCGTAAATGTTGGACTGATTATGGCAGCACAAGTTATGACTTATCCCAAGGAGGAGGCGCGGGGTTAACTTTTATGAATAACGATGATGGGCTTCCATCTATCGCATTTCAATCCAAAGGTTTTCCAGTAAATAATATGAGCGGCCTGGGAATGGGAACCGTTTTTCTCAAAAATACGAATAATAGAACAACCCGTGTTGTTGTATCGTCGGCCGGTAATATTCGCATTGACTAGCGGACTACCGAAACGTGGGGAAGTCACATGATAGCCACTTCAAATGATACGCCAGGCTTCACCTTAGTGGAACTTCTGATAGCCATGGCTATTGCAGGTGTCGTCATGGCTGGCGTCTATTCCGCCTACTCCTCCCAGCAAAGATCCTACCTTGCCCAGGAGCAAGTTGCTGCTGTGCAGCAAAATCTAAGGGTGGCCATGTACTTCATGGAGAGAGAGATTCGGATGGCAGGGTGTGAC
>JAFGFM010000215.1 GCA_016931115.1 Deltaproteobacteria bacterium
AAAGATATCCGCTGGAAACAAAGATTTCAGAACTTTGAAAAGGCCTATCTGCTTTTAAGAAGGACCCTGGATATAAAAAAACCATCGGAGGCTGAAAGAGGGGGTAGTGCAAATTAAGGACTCTTATTTCCCCTTGTTGAATGCCCTGTATCCCAGGCTTAAAAAAAGTTTAAGGATGGGTAATGGACAATAATAATATAGATGTTGTCCATTACGAAACAATCAGGAACCGTGAGCTTGTGGAACATATTGATAGAGTGGGGAGGGTTATTTTCAGCAAATGAAAGCGGTTGGTATCAAGCCTGCGCTATATTATCTTTTCTATTTACATTATAATACAAATATGTATTATAATGTAACCAATTATGAAAACTTATCGTGAAATCTATATCCGTAAGGCGGAGATTGCCCAGCTTATAATACTGCACCAGCTTTATGCGCAGAAAGAAAGCCGCCATCTTATTTTTCAGGGGGGCACTGCTATTAGATGGTGCTATGGTGGAAGCCGTTTTTCGGAAGATCTTGATTTCGTGACCTCACTTGCACCACCGGACGTTCATAAAATTTTAAGTGCTGTTGTTAAGGGCGCCTGTAAATTTATGATCCCTCACTTTGGTATAGGTTCAGTCACGCTGAACCAAAAGAATGCCCGTACCGGCAATGTGAAATGTTTCGTGGCTTTTCATCCGGACGGAGTCAGGGAAAAGATTTCAATCAAGCTTAAGTTTGAGAGATTGACCACTGGCATATTGCCTGACACCCAAAATCATGTTCTTTCCCTTATGAGTTCTGTTGCTTATTTGATCTCTGCCGGGGAATTCCGTGTACCTCGCCCTCACACGGTTATTATCACGCAGACACCAACAGAGATCCTTTCTGACAAGATCCGCGCCCTTCTGGAACGTCAATATCTTAAAGGCAGGGATTTCTTTGATCTTTGGTATCTTTATAACATTTTAAAAACGCCAGTGGATTTGGATATAGTAGAAAGAAAATTCATACTTTATAGTGCGCCATTCATATCCAGGAGACCTGTTGATTTCTTTGTAAAGCCTTCAAAAAAAGACAAAGAAACAATATGTGAAGCCATTGAACAGGATTTGTCACGTTTTCTGCCGCCTGACGTCTTGTCCATCCATCGGGATCAAAAATTTAGCGCTTTCCTGGAATCGGCTTATTCTGTGTTTAGAGAAATAAAGGAAAAGGGAGTTCAATTGGCATGACATCTGTTTCAATCCTGATGCAACTGCCTCACCTGTTTCGCTATGCCGACGTTGGGAAGTTCACAGGTAATGCTAATGTCTTCCTCACTAGGGCACAGGCAAAAGGTTTTGTGCAGCGGGTGATGCGGGGTGTTTATATCAATTTGCTTCGTGGGCCTGTTCCTTCAATTGAAGAGGTTGCCTGTTTTTTAAAGACACCTTCTTATATTTCCTGTGAATGGGCCCTCAATCACCACGGCATTCTGCTTCAATCACCTGTAGTCTGTACTGTTCTGACGCTCGATACGGCAGTCGGTGCTTCCAGGGATATCCGGTTTGGTGGTGTGACGATCGAGTTTTCACGCATATCCTCCCGCCTGTTTAATGGTTTTGAGACAAAAGAGGGCTTCAATCTTGCTGTGCCTGAAAAGGCCCTGCTTGATACAATTCATTTGCGAAAACGCATTCCATTTGAAGATGAATTGGAACTTGATAATATTAATCAAGGGCAATTAATAACACTGGCTCAGGATTTCCCTGCTGTCGTAAGAAAACGTGTTGAAAATTTGATTAACAAGCGATAGGTGTCACCCAATAAAGGGTTTGGATTTCTCATCCATGAGGATCAGTCCACAATAAAATACTGCTGCAATTCCTGCTGCACAGTCAGGATAATTGTGTTGACACGCAATGCTATCCTGAATAAATTAAGTTATCATTAAGCAAAACCATTTAAAATAATCTTTTTATGTGCAGCCATTATTAATAAGAGGTAAAACCAATGTTCAAAAAAATAATTGTACTTTGTCTTCTTATAGTTTTTTGCATCCCTGCCCATGCAAAATCTGCGGAAACCTGTGATCGCACCTGCCTTGAAAAATGGGTAGACAGATACCTTGTTGCGATGCGGGATCAGGATAAAAATCCTGAGATGTTCGCACCTGACCTGAAGTTTATAGAAGACGGGGTGCGTTTACCCTTTGGTAATGAAGGCCTATGGTACAGCATGAGCGGTATTGGCAATTACAAATTTTATGTGCCTGATGTGGAAGCTCAGCAGGTTGCTTTTATTGGTACTGTACGTGAAAAGGCAGTGCGAAGCGGTGTAGAATCAATTTCAGCCCTTGCCCTGCGTCTTAAGATAAGCAATAACCGCATCACTGAAATAGAGCAGATCGTGGTCAGGCCGGACAGTGTCAACAGCAGTAATAATGACTTTCCGCCAACCGGCCCGGCTGTTGAGGCCATGGGGGCACCTCACCCTATTTTTAAGGAGACCATACCTGAAGATAAACGAATGAGCAGGAAGGAGCTTATTAAAACCGCAAACTATTATTTTACCGGTCTCGAAAATAACGATGGAAAGGGTTATTATCCCTTTACAGATGACTGTGTCCGATTTGAAAATGGGGTGGATGTACTTTTAAACACCAATAAAGAGACAGGTGAGAAGACCCGAACAAGTTGCAAAAAGCAGTTTGAAGAGGGGGTGAAAGGTATTGTTACACGCATTCGTGACCGCCGTTTTGTGGCAGTGGACAGTGAAAGGGGTATAGTCTTTGCCTTCGGGTTCTTTGACCATGATTTCATCCACTGGACATGGCAGCTTGCAGAACTGTTCAAGATAGAAGATAGCCAGATCCGCCGAATTGAGGCCATATTCCACAGGGCACCCTATGGAATGAATTCGGGCTGGAGCACCTTTGAAAAGGGTATCTCAAATGAGATTCAAGAATAATTAGTCTTCATTTATTCAAGATTGGTATTACTGCGGTGATTTGAAAAACTGAGAGTGTAATTTGGAGAGACAATGACAGAAAAACCAACCTGTGAAGAATTAGAAAAAAGGGTCAGGGATTTAGAGGCGGAAATTTCAAGATGCAGGCACACCATTGAGGCCCTGGCTGAGAAAGAGGCCAGTCTCAGCAAAATGGCCAATCAGGTCCCTGAAATGTTATTCCAGTTTGTGGCACACAGGGATGGTTCATTTTCAGTCCCTTACTTCAATGACCGGCTATACCAATTTACCGGATTTAAACCTGAAGAACTCATGAAAAACCCGGATATTATGGGTAAAAGGATCTATCCGGACGACATCGAACTTGTAAGCTCAAAAATTGAGGAGTCCCTGAAAACCCTGAATGAATTGTCATTGGATTGGAGGCTTATAGGCCCTGATAACGGGGTAAAATGGATTCAGTCAAAAGCAATACCTCAATTGATGGAAAATGGGGATGTACACTGGGACGGGATGTCAGTTGATATCACCGAGCGAAAACTGGCAGAGGAGGCGGTTCGGGAGGGCCAGCGCAAGTACCATGCATTATTTGATAAGATGCTTGATGGATGTGCACTTCATGAGATCATTTGTGATGAAAATGGCAAGCCTGTCAATTATCGTTTTCTTGATGTAAACCCTGCCTTTAAAAAATTAACAGGGTACAGGGACAAAGATATCATTGGTAAAACAGTGCTGGAACTAATACCAAACACAGACCCGTTTTTGATCGAGACCTTTGGCAAGGTTGCCCTGACCGGTGAACCGGTCTCTTTTGAATACTGCGCAAAGGACACAGGTCAACACCATGTGATTTCAGCTTATCAGCCAGCAGAAAGGCAATTTGCCACTATATTTCAGGATGTTACCGAACAAAAAAAGGTGCAGGAGGAGCTTGAGCAGTCTCAGGAATATTTAAAAGCCATTATGAAAAATACAAGTGACTATATAGTTATCAGGGATAAGGATGGTTTTCCGGTGCTGTTTAATTCATCCGCTGAAAAGATAGCCAAAAAGGCCATGGGAATAGAACTAAATGCGGGCATGAAACCTCATAAACTTTTAACAGATAAAAAAGAGGTCGCCCTGTTGGATAACCTCCATAAAAGGGCATTAAATGGTGAGGAATTCAAAATTGAATATTCATATCCGATCACGGATGAGGGACGCAGGCATTTTGAGATATACTTCAACCCGATACTGCAGGATGGCAAAGTCAACGGGTTTATTCAGGTTGCAAGGGATATAACCGAACGCAGAAAAATAGAAGAGATACTTAAAAAATCACATGACGAATTGGAAAAGCGTGTAAAGGCACGCACTAAAGAGCTGCGAAAATCCAATGAGTCCCTGCATGAAAAAACCCTTGATCTACAGGAGGTAAACACAGCGCTAAAGGTCCTTCTGGAAAGAAGGGATAAGGATAAAGAGGATATTGGACAGAATGTTATTCTCAATGTTAAGGAGTTGATGGTTCCCTATATCATGAAGCTTAAAAAAGGGACCCTTACCGAACGTCAGCAAAGTTATCTGGAACTTTTAGAGACCGGCCTGCAGCAGATTATTTCACCTTTTTCTCAGAGACTTTCCTCAAGATATTTGAATATCACGCCTGGAGAAATGCAGGTGGCCAATCTTCTAAAGGAGGGAAACACCTCCAAGGAGATAGCTGAAATTCTTAACTCAACAGAGAGGGCGGTTGTTGCACACCGGTCCAATCTCAGAAAAAAACTTGGTCTTAAGAAAAAAAATAATCTCAGGACCTACCTGTTATCGCTTCAGTAAGTCTCTATTAAAGTACAGTTTTTTACTGTAAATAATATGTAAATTAATTGATATGTACAGATGCGGTTTTCTGCATTAAAATAGCATTAAATTTTTGAGCCTGATACAACGATATTTGTAATGGAGGCCTGTCATGTTCTCAGGACTATGTTTTCAAAGTGATTTGGTTGTATAAAACCTGTTTCGGTTAAACCTGTTTGAAAAGGAGGAATACAAAAATGAGATACCAGACAAAAGAATCAGAAAATAAAAGTAATATCCTGTACCACAGCCTTTTTCGTGTTTCTGTCCTTATATTTTCATTCCTATTTTTTTATTCTCTTCTGCCCGGGACAATGGATGTAAAGGCACAGGAGAGCCCCGGTGAAACGAAAGATGATTTCCTTTTCCAGAAACCAAGGGCATATCTTGGTTTTCGGTTAGGCGCATTTTTCCCTGATACGGATAGTCGTATTTTTGATATGATTACATATGAACTTACACTTGAAAAGGGCGATTTTGATACCCTGGATCTAGGTGTAGACCTTGGTTTCAGTATTCATGAAAGGTTCGACCTGGTCTTTAGCCTTGATACATCAGAGGAAACAAAAAGTTCTGAATTCAGAGACTATGTTGATGACCAGGGATTTCCTATTACACAGAGTACAAAATATTCTCAAACACCCATAACAGCCGGTATCAGGTATTTACTTGTCCCGCGTGGACGCCAGGTGGGGCAGTATGCCTGGATTCCATCCCGTTTTGTTCCATACTTAAGTGCAGGTGCAGGTATCCTGAGTTATAAATTTGAGCAGACCGGTGATTTTATTGACTATGAAACAATGGAGATATTTCCTGCTGTTCTGAAATCTTCCGATAATGTATGGGTCACATATCTGGGGTGCGGCGCGGATTACAATATTTACAAGTCTCTCTATCTGACACTGGATTTCAGGTATTCATGGGCTGACGATCATCTGGATCGCGATTTTACGGGATTTGATCCCATTGACCTGAACGGTATTCGTTTAACAACCGGCATTCAGTGGCATTTTTAATGGAGGTATATTATGTACTCGATAAAAAACCATTTAATAAAAGGGTGCCAAACAGAAAATTCCATACGATGGAAAAATCCTGCAAGGTTAACTTTGAACACCATCTTGCACGGCCTGTTTTTGTTTGGAGCTGTTCTCATGTTTTTAATATCTGCACCGGTTGCGATCAGTGCATCAGAGCAGACCGACCCATTAGCCTACGAAAAACTCGATACACGGCTTTTGCCATGGATCGGGTCATGGCGTCTGCTTACCAGCGGGGCCAGCACAGACCAGAACGAACTGGTACAGGAATTTTTATTGACTATAAGCCCTGGTGACACTGAAAATTCCCTGACCATGAAAGGATACAGGGATGGAAAGCTGTCAGCAGAGGAAAAAATAATTGTTGATGGTCTTCGCCATCAAATAACAGAGGACAAATGTACAGGCTGGTATCAATATTCATGGTCTGAAAACGGAAGACGTTTATTGTTTAACAGTGAATCGAACTGCCCGGATGACCCTCCCCGTAAGGTATCAGGGATATCAATCTTTGATGAAAAGGGACAGTGGCTGGATATCCAATTGTTACGTAATGGAGAGGATTTAGTTACCAATACAAGAAAATACCGCAATGTTGACAGTGAATCTGTAATCCCGGGTGCAAATGCGGTGAACCGCATAAGTTCTGCCAGGAGCGCTTCAGGCAAAAGCCTTACAATCGAAGAGATCATCGAACTTAGCGGCAAGGTTGAATCCGAGGTGCTGGAGGCTGCGCTGTTAGAGACCGGGAAACCCTTTCCTATCAATTCAAAAAAGGTTGCAGAGCTGGCTGATCAAAAAGTCCCATCACGGGTGATTGATATTATGGTGGCCCTTTCATTCCCGGATAAATTCAATTTAAAGGGTAAGGCAATATCACAGGCACAGGGAACAGAGATTCAACATCATTATCAGTATTTCCCTGGACCCTATAATTACTGCTACAATAACTACAGGTACTTTCCGTGGCATTGGACGTCATATGACTGTTACCCTTATGGTTATTCATACCTGGGCTGGTACTCCGGCTATGGATGGTACTATCCGCTCTGGACATGGCCCCCCTATTACTATGATGGTGGGGGTGGTGGCGGGGGTGGTGGAGGAGCAGAGCATGGGAGGTTAATAAACGGGCAGGGATATACCAGAGGCAGTTCAGGATCATCCCCGCGCTATGCCGTTCCTAGAAATGCACCAGCAGGGAAAAACTATCAACCGAGCACTTCATATCCGTCATACAAACCCTCAAGCGCCCCAAGCAGTTCCTCAGGCAGCTATGCCGTTCCTAAAAATGCACCAGTAAGGCAAAACAATCAACCGAGTTCTGCATATCGCTCATCCGCGCCTTCAAACGTCTCAAGCAGTTCGTCAAGCAGTTCGTCAAGCAGTTCCTCTAGTAGCCAGTCAAGCAGTTCCGGAACTGAGACTTTCAGTGTGGGCCCCAGTGCATCGCCAAGCGGGTACAGCAGAGGTAACAGATAAAGAATATAGTAATCTCAACAGGATGTTCATGCGGAGTGTGCATGAACATCCACTATTCTTATAAAAACTTGAGCTATTCGCTAGTGCGCCAAGCGCAGCTTGGTGCTTCTTATAGAGTGACCTGTCACACTTAAGTATAACATGGCAGGAAGTCTTTATCGGGTAAAG
>JAFGFM010000216.1 GCA_016931115.1 Deltaproteobacteria bacterium
AGAAAGAATCCATCTATTTTAACCTTAATGATCTCTTCCTGCGGAGTTCCTTTTTTCTTTGCAAGTACAACACCCTCGACGCCATTCTCCCCATAAAGGTCGAGCGCCTGATGTTCCCAGAGCATCTCAATATTGGGAGTCTTAAATACCCTGTCCTGCATAGCCTGTGATGCCCTTAGCACGTTTCTCCTCACTATCATATAGACCTTCCTGCATAATCCGGCAAGGTATGTAGCCTCCTCAGCTGCAGTATCTCCACCTCCCACAACAGCTACATCTTTTCCTTTATAAAAAAATCCGTCGCAGGTAGCACATGCCGAAACCCCCATTCCGGCATAGCGTGTCTCAGCCTCAATACCAAGATATTTTGCAGTGGCACCGGTGGCAATTATTATGGTGTCAGCTTCTATGATCATATTTTCATCGATTGTTACTTTATGGACATTACCCGAAAAGTCTGCATTTGTGGCAATTCCAAAGCGCACTTCAGTGCCGAAGCGTTCAGCCTGCTTTTTGAAGTCCTCCATCATAACCGGTCCGGTGATTCCGTCGGGATAGCCCGGATAGTTATCCACCTCGGTTGTTGTAGTCAGCTGTCCCCCCATCTGGAGACCCGTATAGATTACCGGGCTAAGGTTGGCGCGTGCAGCATAAATTGCAGCTGTATAACCTGCTGGCCCTGATCCGATTATCAGGCATTTAACCTTTTCAGTGCTTTTAATACCGGCATTTTGGCTCTCGTCCGAAAGATCCAAAGGTTTAAAGATATCCATAACTTTTATTTTCTATTTTCCGGCAAATATAAATTGTTTGTCATTCAAATCTCTGTGACTTATGTCACAGATGACTTATTTTGCGGGCATCTCAATCAGCAAATGAAGTTCTCCGATCTTCTTCACTTTTCCTGCCGCTGACAGGTCATTAAGCTCCCGGTCCTTCAGATTAAGTAACTTTTCATATGCCTCATTGTTATAGAACCTGACCGAGACAATCCTTTCTTCATCCTGATTAACTATCACCGCCGTATAATCAGATAATCCCTGAAAAAAATCTTCAAGATCAGGGGATCCATTGACAATTCCGATTCTTCCCCTTGCAAGGAAACAGCCTGTTTGAATCTTTTCCTCCGGAATATCCGGTAAATAATATGACAGATCTGCCTCATCATCACTGATCTTTGCTGCTATAACTGAGCCTATGCTTATTGATACGAGGCTGTCGGAAGGCGTGCCTGAACGATTTATAATGCTTATATAATAGGGCCCCTTGCATATCTGCAGCTGGTATCTGGTCTGACACGTATACTTCGAGAGGGGAGGCATACCTTTACAGCGGTATTTTGACACAGAGAAAATCCCGAAAGCCTCCTCGGGTCCGTTCATTTTATAAATTTCAGTCTTATAACTTCCACCCATATATTTTATCTCCGTAACAGATACCACTGAAAACCCATATTCAAGGTAAAGCTCGGCACCTCCATTAATATAACCGAACAGGGAGGTCCCGCTAAATACTCTTGATGCGGACGATTCCGCCCCGGGAAGATCTTTATTATCAAATGACGGAAAATCCTGCGGAAGCTGTGAAAAACAATGCGTGAAGCCAGAAATCAGGATTGCCGTTATGGAAAATCTTTTTAACATTGATATTTTTGGTTTGAGGTATGGGGTTTAGTAAAACAAGTCCCCCTTTGAAGCAGGATGAGTGATATTTCAGATCATCTCTAACACATTCAGATCAATTTTATTAATGTCGGAAATCCCCAGGCCGAGTGCTGTTGCCATTGACAGGAATGTAAGGGACTCAGGGGAAGGTGCCTTTTGCAGACCTTCGGCGATTCTTTTTTCAACAATAATGTTATACCCAATCCTGTCCATTGCTACAGGATCAGAGGAGACCAGCATAGTGTTGTAATTGCAAATAAACTGGGGATTTGCGCCTGGTCCGCCGTTAAAACAGCCTCTCAGACCATCACATATATTAAGGACAACCTTATCGCGGAGGGGTGGGAAAGCACACACTTCGGCACAGGTATCATTCCATAGCTGTGCATGAAGGCGTCCGGTATTTGACACCGAGCCGAAAGCGAGATTTTTCATTGCGTTTGTTATTGATCCGCCCGCATTTTTTAATATGGGGATATTTATTATCTTGTCTACTTCCTGTGTTACAATTCTTGTAAAATATGAAAATTTCCCGCCATTGATCATATAAGGCATTGTCTCAGCGTCATATTCACCTTCAACATCGGCCCAATAGTACCACTCCTTATCAATATTACGCTCTCCGTAGAGCTTTCCCACGCTGTCAGTGAAAGAGCCATTCTCATCCATCAGCTCTGTTCCCTTTATTGCAATGCCCGGATAATTATCACGGGTAAACCCTGTATCTTTTAACTCCATATCCCTCCTGTCCCATATAATTATATCCTTCTTATCGATTCCGCTTTCTGTTAATTGTTTAACAACAGATTTCACCACCGCATGACTTGTAGAAAGAAGCTTGCCAGCCACCGGGTTGACCTTCAGTCCTATTTTTTCACCCGGA
This sequence comes from Deltaproteobacteria bacterium, assembly GCA_016931115.1. Classification (GTDB taxonomy): domain Bacteria; phylum Desulfobacterota; class DSM-4660; order Desulfatiglandales; family HGW-15; genus JAAZBV01. The sequence continues at coordinate 2,548 of JAFGFM010000216.1, forward strand.
TTTACAAATGTCCTCCATGCTTTTTTAAGGTCGCTCTGCCCGGTCAGCTCAAGTATGGACTTATGCAGCATCAGATATGCAACGGCTTCGACAGGTTCATCATTGACCACCGAATTTATGTTCCTGACCATAACAACCCTGCCGGGATAGCTGCCAGGCATTGAGATCGATTTCCGTGGATGTTTTAATGCGTCGCTGATATTGGTGGCTGGTTTCTCCTGCGACTGCTGACTTAATGAGGCTATACTGACCGAGGGGGCTGCGGCCAGAGCAGCTCCTCCGGCACCAAGAACAGTAAAAAACTTCCTGCGGTTCAAAGTTCGTTTTTTCATAAATAAGATATTTGAAATAATTATGTTTCAAATATAACCAAATAAATTGCTTGTTGCTGGCTGCTGGTTGCTGGTTACTTGTTACTCTGGTCCCTGTGGCTTGACCTGAAATCTGCCTCGCTGTCAATTTCAGGTGATTCCTTTAATGACTCCCATCTGAACTCCTTATCATATGGATCAAGAGCCTTCTGAGGATCAAATATTCTTTCGTCGACCATCACGGCTGAATATGGGGTATAGTCAGGCTTATCCGTAAAAAAATCCTGAAGAAGCGTTGCAGTGGCATCGAACTGATTCAGCGGCGGCAGGTCGCAGATGTTATAAATCGTTTTAAGAATTGCACCAAAATTGGCATGGGTGTGTGAAACATAGCTTCTTTTGACCCAAGGACTTATCATCATAAGCAATGAGCGGTGGGCGTCGATGTGATCCAATCCGTCCTGGGCATCGTCTTCAGTAA
>JAFGFM010000217.1 GCA_016931115.1 Deltaproteobacteria bacterium
GCCAGGTTGGGATTGTTTAAAAAAGGTATTCTAATGATACTCCAAACACATCTGCTTCAATCCCTGTCTCAAGGTTCGGTGAAACAATAGTGTCTGAAGCGTCAATATTGTAATGTTCCCATTGGATACGAATTTTGAGATAATCTGATATCTTATATCTTAATCCCATACCATAGAGAATATCGCCTTCTGAATTTGAAGAGGAATAGGATAAAATATTTGTCCCTGGGCCTGTGCTGCCAAGATACACATCACGGTCTACGTCAAGGTAAGAAAAACCAATTGTTCCAAATACACTAAAATTATTAATTATTGGATACTCAAGTATAGAGGAAATAGTAAAGCCATTGCTTTCAATAGAAACTGTGTCATTAGGGGCGATAGCAAAGGTAATGTCCGGGTTAAGACTGTATTTTTTACTTACCCCCCCAAGTCAGTAAATCCCACTTCAAACGAAAGATATTTAATAAATTGATAACCTAAGTAAATGTTGTAATATCCAGCGTCATCATCAAGTTTCTGCCCTGGCAGGAAAATATAATCATTTATTATATCTCCCTTAAATTGGGCTGAACCTCCACCAATTCCGAAATATATCGATGAGTCCTTTGCTTCGGCATTTGGAAATATGAGAGATACGAATAAAACTAAAAAAACAACAAATAATATTCTTTTCATAGTTGTCCTCCTCATTTTAAAATTTAAAAACCATAACCCACAGGAACAGACGCGCTGTCAAGCGTCGCCTGCATCCGGCTTGTTCACAAACATTTTGTTTCCGAAGCACTGTATTGCGCCAATAATAAGAGACATTAGCGATATTCCAAGCAACAGAGCTGTGAAGGCGGCTGAATGAAGAAAAGATGCTTTGATTTTGTGCCAGTTGTTAAGTCTGACCGAGACATCTTCTGATACCACTGGGTATGTCTTTCCTTCCCGATCAATTGCGAGCAATGTTCCCTGCTTGATACGACTCTGCAGTAGTTCATCGTTTACAAACAACTCGAATTCCTGACTGGTTTGCTCAAGTGGCAAGGCCATCGCTTTGGGTGTCCACCACATATCCTTTGGCCCAAACATCGCACGACCATATTGAATCCCAAAGTTATATCCGAAAACGCAAACTCCGATAATTCCAATGATGAGCCATGCATTGATTCTTCGCATTTTTACCTCCTGTCTCTGCCAACAGCCTGGCTAACAGGAGCCCGGCGTCTTTTCCGGGCTTATTGGTTGAGCCCAATATTATACATTTTTTCCAAATATATTTCTATTTCTTATTACCATTACAACACCAAATACGATGAAAACCACACCCAGGACAAATGGCAAATCAGTAATCCCACCTCTTGAAAAAAATCCAAACCCAGCAAAAACTAAACCAGCTAATATATAAAATATTGGTGCGATCAATGTATTCTTAGACGCTGAAGCATAGACTTTTGTGTTTTTAGAAATGATCATATTTATATTTTCAACTTCGGCTTCATGCTTATTTTTATATGCTAACCCATGTTCAAGATCAGAGGCACAATCAATGCACAATCCTTTTTTGCAATGTTTACATAATCCTATAGCAGGTTTATCAGGGGGATAAAAACAATTCATAGTTCCTCCTTGCCTTAATGTATAATGGACCGCTGTGAGGCGCCTGGTAGTTTAGCGCGTCCTTACCAGTAGATTGTTCGGCGAAGCGCTGCCACGTATTATATCCGTCTTTATTAAATATTAAGACTCCGCAGTTTGTCTTTGAACAAATTCTTTTTTTGTAACAAGGAGGCACACCAGGGCAATCACACCAAATACGATAGATGTCATAAAATATGCACACACAAGTGGTTTGTGAACCCAAGAAATCAATATTTCACTTAATGATGAAATGATTCCATATAATATAATCACAAGACTCCAAAAAACACCGAGCTTCCATGCAAAGCTTTCTTTATTCTTTAGCCCCCATGAACAGAATAATCCCAAAAAACCACTGATAATTAAATACATCAGCCAAAAAATCATAATCAATTTGAAGGAAGCAAAAGCGCCTTCATCTAAATTATCAGGAATAAACGATGAACCAGATCCCGTCAGGACAAGCTCTGTAATTCTTGACAAAGGCATAATTATTAAAAGTATCGAAAAAATCATTATCAGAATCCAAATACTTTTTGTAAGTTTCTTTTCTTTGTGCATTGTTTTATTCCCCCTTCTGTTTATAAAAGCCGAACAATTTATTCACTTGATCCGGCTATCTTTACATTTTGAATGTTATGCACAAAGATGAGCCGGGATTTTCAGGAATTTATAAAATTAGTACCGATTTTTATAATGAAGCAATTACATATTACTTTTCTGAAAATGAATAATCAAGCCTTAAAAGTCATATTCTGTCTGCCTCTTATGGGCGCGTGAATTGAAAAGAGAGGGCACAGGCGCTTGTCCACCATAGCTTTAGCGCCCGTCCTCCGCAGTAGCCACTGCTACGGAGGATGGAACGGTGGGCTGTGCCCCTCCCACTTTTGGGCGGGGAGTATCTTGTAGAGGAAATTACATAGTCAATATGATGCTGGTACTGCGAAGTGCGGGGGGCACACCCTCCTTCGCAAAAGCTATGGCGTGGCAAGCAGGCGCCCCCATACAATGGATTAGATGAATCGGACAAAAAGGCTCAAAGCGTAAGGGGAAACAATGAACATCGAACATTGGTACGAACCTGGCAATGGTTCGTAGTTGTGAGGGAAAATGAAGCCCTCCCGGGTAAGGCTTAGTCATCCGCCCGGAAGCAAGGAATCTTAATTATTAGGAGGACTGCAAGTCCAGCGAGGTGAAGGGTGAATGCCCTGAATCTGACACTCAGCCCCGAGAAGATGGAATTTTGGGAGTGTGCCGATCCTTTCGATGTGGGCGCAGGCAAAACGGGTAGAGCATTAGAGATGAGCGTGTATCCGGCCCCCCGGGGTCTCAGACAGCATCGAGTTGGACAACGACAACGAAGTAACCAGGCAAGCATCGGAAGGACACAAAGGTTCTTGGTGAAGCATTGCAGATCGAGGCAATAGTAGCCGAGTATGGCTGATCAACGTAGAAGGAGACAATCAGAAGACGCCGATGCGAGGGATGGGAACCGGTATAACCGCAATGGTTTAGCAAAGAAGCGGCTAATCACCACCGAGTGAAGGTTCCCACGGTTAAACACCCGTAGAAGGAGAAACATCAGCGCTATGCAAAGAGTGGAGAAAGGATGGCAACTGACCTGAAACGGATAGGAGAAAGAGCACGCAAGGAACCTAACCTGGCGTTCACGTCGCTTTATCACCATATAGCAGATGTGGACAACTTGCGGGCATGCTATCATCAGCTAAAGGCTGATAAAGCAAGAGGAGTGGACGGCGTAAGTAAGGAGGAGTATGGGAAGAACCTTGAGGAGAACCTACAGTTGTTGTCTGAGATGCTAAGCCGAATGGGATATCGACCACAGCCAAGCCTGAGGAGCTATATACCCAAGCCTGGCAGTGACCGAAAGCGCCCGCTGGGTATCAGCAGCTTTGAAGACAAGCTGGTGGAACTATCGGTAAAACGGACATTGGAGCTGATATATGAAGAAGCCTTTGAGGATGTGAGCTACGGCTACAGACCTGGGCGCAGTCAGCACCAATGTTTGGACGCACTTGGAAGGACGATACAGCAGGAGAGAGTAAGTTACGTTGTAGAAGCAGACATTAAAGGATTTTTCGACAACGTCAATCACGCCTGGATGATCAAATTCCTGGAGCATCGAATAGGAGATCAACGAGTCCTACGATTGATCACCCGGATGCTCAAGAGCGGGATTATAGAAGATGGTTTGGTAAAAGCCAGCGAGCGAGGGACCCCGCAGGGATCGATACTGTCGCCCCTGTTGTCGAACATCTACCTGCACTATGTGTTGGACCTCTGGTTCTGTAGGCGAATCATGAAACAGAGTCGTGGAGAGGCGTATTATTTTCGCTTTGCAGATGATTTTCTGGCGTGCTTTCAATATAAAAGCGACGCTGAATCATTCGAACGGCGGTTGATGGTTCGTCTGGAGGGGTTCAACCTGGCACTATCCCCGGAAAAGACCCAAAGCATAGAGTTTGGACGTTTTGCCCGGGAAAATGCTCAGAAGCGAGGAGGAAAACCCAAGGAATTTACCTTTCTTGGTTTTACCCATTATTGTGGAAAGACCAGATATGGGAAATTCAAAGTCAAACGGCGAACCAGCCGCAAGAAATTTGGGGAAAGTCTTCGCAATTTTACAGAATGGGCTGAGAGGGCCAGGAGATACTTAACCAAAGGAGAGATGTTACGGAAGGCCAAGACGAGACTATGTTCAACCTACCAGCACCATGCAACGCGAATCCTGTTCAAATGGATCAACCGCAAGAGCCAAAGGAGATCGTACACATGGGAGGGATTTAACCGGGCATTGGACTGGGTTAAATGGCCTAAGCCGAATATCCGCAAAGACCTGAATCCATTCCGCAGAGCGGAGGCTATCTGAATGATTAACCGAAGAGCCGGATGTATGGGAAATCCGCTTGTCCGGTTCCGTGAGGGGCTTGGCGGCAACCCAGTGATGGGGAGCTGCCTTGCCTACTCGACAACGTCCAATTTTGAATGAAAGGCAAAAAAACACGAGGTCGGGAGTGAATCCCGCCCCTATGAAAAACAAATGGATTTCCCGGTGTACCGGGATCAGTGACCCGCCTTTCATGGGAATGACGAATTGGGGGTGGATTCCCTGCGTCGGGCCAATCAGGGCAAGTCAAAAAAGAATGAACGTCCAACATCGAACATTGGACGTCGAACGTCGAATGAAAAGCAAAAAGACAGGAAGAAGGGCTCAAAGCTCAAGGCGCAGGGAAAAGCGGGCAAACACATAGGTTTGCCCCTACGAAAGGCACGAGGTCGGGAGTGAATCCCGCCCCTATGAAAAACAAATGGATTCCCGATCCAGCCTTCGTTATAACTTTGACGCGGCAGGCAAGTCGGGAATGACGGGGTTGGTTATCAATTATCAATTATCAATTATCAGTTAACAATTAACAGTTAACAGTTAAGAATTAACAATTAACAATTAACCATTAACAATTATCCCCTCTTACCCATGATTCCTTAGCCTCAGCTCAACAGGGTGGGGATTAAGGTATGTCTGGGTCTTGAGGTATGGCTCATCATACTTTCTTACATAATGGCCTATGAGTGTTACCGGAACAATAAGAGGAATAAAGCCCTCTTTATACTTATTAATCTTTTCTAACAGCTCCTGTTTCTCATCTGTTGAAAGGAGCTTTTTAAAATATCACATCATGTGCATAAGCACATTGGTGTGCTTTGCTGGTGTTGCTTTATACTTTAATGCATCTATCATCATCTTTTCATAGTCGCTAAAAATATCTCCCTGATTATTTTTTCCTGCCTCTGCCACCATCCTGCCAATCTCCCTGTAGAGTTTCTCATTGTGTGAAAAAAAGAGTAGCTTATTTTCTGTGTGAAATTTTACAAGTTTAGCCGCTGTCTTTTTGCCCACTGTTTCATACTGGCAGTCATATCAATCTGTTACAAGTCTGGGGTTTTCTACATCGCCCTCAAGCCTCATTGCCTCCCTTGGTATGCCGAGTCCGCATTCTGCCTCAGGGCATACAGGCACATATTCAACAAATGCACCTAATGTGTCTCTTATAAAGAGGTCAAGTTTATGTCCTCCATCATAGCGTACATGGTTTCCTAAAAGACATGAGCTGATGACTATCCTGATCTGTGTAGTCATGATACCCCCAAAGGTTATATTTTTATAGAGGTTACCATTCAGCACGATAAAAGTAAATTAAAATAAATTAAACATAGTATACATAAACGTGCTTCCCTTCTTACATATCTATTTACTTGATAGCTCACTCACTCTGTGATAGTCCTTTCTATTATTTTTTAAGAGAGGCATTTTTGGAAAAGAAAAAGTCGGATAATTCTCTCCTGACCAAAAAGATAAATTTCAGCGAGCATGAATATCTTAATATACTATGCGGTCAGCAGAACTCCCACATCAAGATCATAGAAAAGAGGATCGGTTTATCCATCAGCTCAAGAGGTACTGAGCTGATATTAAGGGGTAATGACTGGGAGATCGAACTCGCTGAGAGTCTTATTATGCAGCTCTATGAGCTTGTTAAGAACGGCTTTCCCCTTTATCCTACTGATATAGAACATGCAGTGAGGATAGTCAGCAAAGACCGCTCAGTAAAGCTCAAGGATATCTTCCTGGACAGTGTGTATGTCTCATCAAAAAAGAGGGTCATTACCGCAAGGACCGCTACCCAGAAGGAATATATAGAAAATATCAGGAATTTTGACATAGTATTTGCCATTGGCCCTGCCGGCACAGGAAAGACATACCTTGCAATGGCAATGGCTGTGGCAGCACTAATAAAAAAAGAGGTAAGACGAATAGTCCTTGCAAGGCCAGCTGTAGAGGCTGGTGAAAGGCTCGGGTTTCTGCCAGGGGACCTGAGCGAAAAGGTAAACCCTTATTTAAGACCCCTGTATGATGCGCTCCACGATATGGTGGATTTTGATGATGCCTCTGACCTTATGGAAAAGGGTGTTATTGAGGTGGCGCCGCTTGCCTTTATGAGGGGACGCACACTGAACGATTCTTTTGTAATACTTGATGAGGCGCAGAATGCCACTGCCGAGCAGATGAAGATGTTTCTTACAAGGCTGGGTTTCAGCTCAAAGGCAGTGATCACGGGAGATATTACCCAGACCGATCTTCCTGCCGGAAAGGATTCAGGTCTTGTAGAGGCGCTTGAACTTCTTAAAGGTATCAAAGGAATTAATTTTACCTATTTTTCAAGGGATGATGTTGTGCGGCACCCCCTTGTTCAGAAGATAATTGATGCCTATGACAAGAAAGATAAACAGAGAGATATCAGCAATGGGAAAAGAACCTTCTAAAAATCAGATCCATCAGGATTTTACAAAGTGGATAATCCTGGCCCTGTTGAGTATCATAATCAGTATATTCCTGCATCCCGGGCTCATGGAAAACCCCCAGGAGTACAAGCTGGGAGATATAGCAGAGGCGGATATCAAGGCCCCTGCCGATATCCTTGTTAAAAATTCGGAAACAACCGAAAAGGAGAGGATCAAGGCTGCCCAGGGCGTCCCCTATGTATATGATTATGATCCCTCTGCAACAAACATCAGGCTGAGATTAGGCGAGGCAATGGCGGCGGTCAGAGACCTGGTTACTGTCCATCCTGTAGACCCGCTTCAGCCTGTACAGGAAGATGATATGCCGGTTGATATAAATGAGCTCAAGAAGTCAACAGCAGAGAGATTTTTCCGCATCCTTGAAATTACATATGATGAAAAACTTTATGAGAGGCTTTTATTGAGCGGCTCTCCGCCGATCCTTGAGAACAGCATTTACAGACTTATAAATGAGGTGTTCAGGAAGGGTGTGGTAGGTAACCAGTCAGTTGTGGCTACACAGATACAGAAGGGGATAGCGCTTCAGAGTATTCAGACACAGAAGGAGGAACAGGTAACAGACCCTGCCAGATTTTATGATATCCAGGGTGCGATCAAGCATGTGGAGTCACGTAAAAATGAGCTGATAAAGGAGGAAGTCCCCAAGGATATTACTGACCTTGCCATTGATATTGCAAGCCTTCTTATCAAGCCGAATGTAACATTCAACAAGAGGGAAACAGAACTCAGAAAGGATGATGCGGTAAAGGCTGTCAAGGAATCATACTACCAGGTAAAGCGCGGGGAGATGATAGTAAGGGAAGGGGAAAGGGTGGGAAACAGCCACATTGCAAAGCTGGCCGAGTTGAAAAAGACAATTGAAGGCAGGAATATCTTAAGCCGAATCCCTGGCATGACTGCCCTCATGGCCATACTTTTTTCTGTGATCTATATCACCGGGTTTAAAAAATACAAACCCTCAGGCCGTGACAACAGGCACCTGATATTCAGCGCGGCAACACTCCTGAGTGTTTTTATATTCTCATGGGCATTTAATTTCATAGCCGAAGAGATGGCAAGGGGTTTTCATAATATTGGCGCAAGGGCATTATTATTTGCCCTTCCCCTGACATTCGGGGCCATACTGATAACTGTATTTCAGGGTATTAATATGGCCATGCTCTTTTCTTTGATTGTTTCCATATTTGCCTCACTCCTGATTGACGGGAATATCGAATTCCTGATCTACTTTTTTGCAGGCAGCCTGTATGCCTCATACCTGGTGCGTGAATACAGGACAAGGGGCATCCTGATCAAGATCGGCCTTAAGATTGGCCTTATGAATATCCTGATATGCCTTGCAATAGAATCCATTTACGGGCAGTTTTTAACGATTGAGGTGCTGGTTTCTGTTATAGCGGCCTTCCTGGGGGGTATTTTTGGCGGTGTGATCTCAACAGGCATTATCCCACTGGTTGAAATGGCATTTGGCTTTACCACAGATATCAAACTCCTTGAGCTCGCCAACCTTGATCAGCCGCTATTAAGGGACCTCATGGTTCAGGCACCCGGCACATATCACCACAGTGTTATTGTGAGCAACATGGTTGAGGCTACTGCAAAGGCCATAAATGCCAACCCGCTGCTTGCAAAGGTCGCCGCCTATTATCATGATATAGGCAAGATGAAAAAGCCCCTTTATTTTATAGAAAACCAGATGGGTGGAGAAAACAGGCATGAAAAGCTTGCCCCTTCCATGAGCAGCCTTATACTTATTGCCCATGTAAAGGATGGTGTTGAACTTGCAAAACAGCATAAGCTTGGGCAGGAGATAACAGATATTATAGAGCAGCACCAGGGCAAGGGGCTGATCGCCTATTTTTACCAGAAGGCAAAAGAGCAGGCCATGAGCAAAAGCGTAAAAGGGATAGATATCAATGAGGATGATTTCAGGTATCCCGGTCCCAAGCCACAGACCAAGGAGGCTGGCCTTGTCATGCTGGCTGACATGGTTGAGGCAGCGTCACGATCCCTGCCCGATCCGACCCCTGCCAGGATCAATGGGACAGTGCAGAAGATTATCAATAAGGTCTTCTCTGATGGTCAGCTTGATGAATGCGAGCTGACACTTAAAGACCTTCATGAGATTGCAAAGAGTTTTAACAAGACATTGAGCGGGATATTTCATCAGAGGGTAGAGTATCCTGAACCTGAAACAAAGAAGATAAAAAAGGTAACAAATGGAGATTCAGATAAAATCAGCGAGGAGAATACAGGGACTAAAAAAGGAGCTGATCGCCCGAAAGATGGAGAAGGCCTTAAAAGACTTGGGCTGTAACGATTCTGAACTGAGTATACTTATTACGGGCGATGAAGAGATACATAAGCTTAACATGGGGTATCTTAAAAGGGACAAACCTACCAATGTGCTTTCCTTTCCTATGAATGCAGGTGATCAGGTTGTAAATACGGGTATGCTGGGAGATATAGTGATATCCGCTGATACGGCAAAGAGGGAGGCCTTTGAAATGGGGATTACCCTGAGAGAGAGGGCCTGTGAGCTTCTTGTGCACGGGCTCCTGCACCTTATGGGGTATGACCATGAGATATCAGAGAAAGAAGAAAAAAGGATGCAGAGGGAGGAGAAGAGGCTCCTTGCAGTTATTATGGAGGAATAGGAATGGCAAAACTTGCAGTTAATGTTGATCATGTGGCAACTGTCAGAGAGGCAAGGGGTATAAACTATCCTGACCCTGTTTTTGCAGCAGGCATTGCGGAGATGGCAGGTGCAGAATGTATTATATGCCATCTGAGGGAAGATAGAAGGCACATTAATGACAGAGATCTGAGGCTTTTAAAGGAGACAGTCAAGACCAGGCTTAATATGGAGATGGCAGCCGTGGATGAGATGCTTGGTATAGCTATCGACATAAGACCTGATATGGTGACACTTGTGCCAGAAAAAAGGGAAGAGCTTACCACTGAAGGCGGCCTTGATGTAATCGCAAAACCTGATCAATACAGAAGGGTGGCAGAGAGCCTGAAAAATAAAGGCATCAGGGTAAGTTTTTTTGTAGATCCTGATCCGGCACAGATAGAGATGGCGCACAGGGTTGGCGGTGATATTATCGAGATCCATACAGGACATTATTCTGATGCCAGAAATGAGCTGGAGGCAGAAGAAAGGTTCAAGCGGATTGTAAAGGCGGTTGAGACTGCCCACAGCCTTGATCTTGGGATAAGCGCCGGGCATGGTCTGGATTATATCAATATAAAAAGATTCAGTGTGCTGCCCCAGGTAGAGGAATACAGCATAGGACACGTGATTGTCTCAAAAGCAATCTATGTGGGGTTTGAAAAGGCAGTGCGTGAGATGATGGAGATTGTTAAGGGATTTTAATAGATGATATTTGGTACAGGTATAGACACTATCAAGATTAAAAGAATCGAGACGGTTATAAATAAATGGGGTGACAGGTTTATTGACCGGGTCTTTACCCCTGATGAAAAGGCATTCTGCCTGAAACGTATCAGACCTTGCCAGGCATTTGCACTTCGCTTTGCCGCAAAGGAGGCGTTTTCAAAGGCCCTTGGCACAGGCATGAAGAGCGGGGTGTTCTGGAGGGATATAGAGGTATATCATCTTAAAAGCGGAAAGCCATGCCTGAAGGTATATGGCACATCTCTCTCCATGTGTGAAAAGGAGGGGATAAGGGGTTATCATGTGAGCCTTTCTGATGAAGATGAGTATGGCATTGCAATGGTTATACTGGAGAAATAGCTATGAGACTTGTAACTGCCTCGGAAATGCGTGAGATGGACCGGCTTACAATCAATGATGCCGGCATCCCTGGTGTTGTTCTTATGGAAAATGCCGCAAAGGGTGCAACAGAAATCTTTATGGTGCATTTTAACCCTTCTGAAGCATCTTCGATTCTTATTATTTGCGGCAAAGGTAATAATGGCGGGGACGGTTATGTAATGGCAAGATATCTTCATAACCGTGGCATGAAGGTATCTGTTATCATTACAGGAGAAAGGTCTGCCATATCAGGTGATGCCCTAATTAATTTTTCAGTAATAGAAAAACTCGGCATTGAAATTTCTGAAATCCCTGATGACACAGCATTTGAAATCTTCACGCACAGCCTTTCAGGGTGCAGCTATATAATAGATGGTATATTTGGTACCGGGCTCAACTCACCTGTTAAAGGGATATATAAAAAGATAATAGATGCGGTGAATAATTCAAATAAGCATGTGATGTCCATTGATATACCATCAGGCCTGAATTCCGACACAGGCGAGATAATGGGCGCTGCGGTCAAGGCTGATCTCACTGCTACATTCGGGTTTGCAAAGCCTGGTCATTATATTTACCCGGGGAGAGCCCTTACAGGAAGGCTTGTTACAGTTGATATCGGTATACCGGAGATGATAGCATCAAGACTTGAGACAACACACAGGCTTATTAAGCCTGATGATTTTAAAGGTGATCTGTCAACTCATAACCCGGAGGCACACAAAGGCACAAAGGGGCACCTGCTTATTATAGCAGGCTCAACCGGTAAGACAGGCGCTGCTGCATTAACTGCAATGGGCGCATTACGTGCTGGTGCCGGTCTTGTAACAGTGGGTATTCCTGCGAGCCTTAATAGTATCATGGAATGCAAGCTTACAGAGGCAATGACAGCCCCACTTCCTGAGACAAAAGCAGGCACCCTTTCTTACAGTGGGCTTGATGATATCTTAAGGCTTGCTTCAGGTAAAAGCGCTATTGCAATAGGGCCAGGATTATCCACAGACCCTGAAACAGTAAGGCTTGTTTGTGAAATTATAAAAAGATGCAGCCTGCCAATGGTGATAGATGCGGATGCATTGAATGCTATATCCTTGAACCCGGAGATGCTTGATCTCCTTGACCAGCGAAAGATATTAACACCACATCCCGGTGAAATGGGGAGGCTTATTGGCCTAACTGCAAAGGATATCCAGCAAAACCGCCTGAACATATCCCGTGAATTTGCAAAAAAGAGACAATGCTGTCTTGTACTCAAGGGCGCAGGGACAATAGTTGCAGAACCTGACGGCACACTTCATATCAACCCGACCGGAAACCCTTGCCTTGCAACAGGCGGCACAGGTGATGTGCTTGCAGGTATTATATCAGGACTCCTTGCCAGAGGGCTAAAAGAGGTAAAGGCCGCAACAGCGGGTGTCTATATACATGGCCTTGCAGCAGACCTTTATGCAGAGAAAAATGGCGAATCAGGCATGATTGCTTCTGATCTTCTGGATAAGATCCCCGGCGTGATGAATTCACTTTAAAAAGGAAATGGAAACCATTGCGTATAATTAGTAAATCAGATGCTGCTACAGTCGAAATAGGTAAAAGAGTCGGGCATATCCTTAAGGGTGGCGATGCGGTTGCACTTTCCGGGACACTCGGTAGCGGGAAGACCTGGCTCACAAAGGGTATAGGCATAGGCCTTGGCGTTAACCCGGATGAGGTGATAAGCAGCCCATCCTTTTCTCTTGTTAATGAATATGAAGGCAGGTGCCTTTTATATCATATAGACCTTTACAGGCTGGATAAGCAGAACGATATTACACTCCTTGGCCTTGATGATTATTTTCATGAAAGGAGTGTTGTTGTTGTCGAGTGGGCAGAGAGGTCACCGGGGCTTTTCCCATCCGGGTTTATAAAGGTTAAAATAGAAATACTGGATGATAATGAGAGGGCAATAGAGATAGACTCGGATGATCCGGCTATTTCCGCAAGGCTTAAAAAGGGTTTGGCCATATGAGTCATACAGGGATAAAGAGATGGCAGAGGAGTTGCGAGCGGTTAAAGGGGTTTTTGTTATTCCTTATGCTGCTCTTAGTCCTTAATTATTCTCTTATGGCGAATAAGAAAGCGACCCCTGTAATGAGAGATATGGTGGGGGATGAGTATGGTCTTAAAACAGAGAGGCTCTCGGCCTATCAGAAAATGACCCTGGGAATCTCTCTTAACCTGAACAGTGAGTCTACTGAAGGGCTCACCGCTATACCTGGAATCGGTAAATCCCTTGCCGATAGAATAGTTAAAGAAAGAACAAAAAGAAATGGCTTTAAGGATATTAATGAACTCATGGGTGTTTCTGGCATAGGTGAAAAGACCTTTTTAAAGATAGCGCCCTATGTCACGCTCTGAGTTCAGTCAAAGTTTGATAAACTGTTATCATAAAATGAGATGATCTGATATGAAACTGCATAAGCTTTTTTCTGATTGGGTAATCGGCCTGATAACCACTGTTATCTTCTTTGTTCTCTTTTTTTCCGGCACTTTCAGTTTTATCAATACCATAGAGCTCAAGAGTTTTGATCTCAGGGCAAAACTTGCTGCATCCCCTGATGTAAGCCCTGACATTGAGCTCGTCACCATTACAGAAGAAGATCTAAACAGGCTTGGGAGGTGGCCCTGGACAAGAAGTATTATAGCAAGGTGCATAGATAACCTGCATGAGGTAGGTGCAAAGGTGATTGCCCTCAATATCTTTTTTTCGGAACCTGAAGAAAATGCAGGGCTGATGGCCATAAAGAGGCTTAAACATGATTTTGATGAACTGGGGCTTGCCCAGATAGATAACAACGGTATGACCTTTTACCAGAAGATGATTGATGCGGAGATAACCCTTGACAGTGACACAAGGCTTGAGCAGTCAATTAAAAATGCAGGAAATGTGGTAATCCCCTTCTTTTTTGATAGTATGAGCCAGGGCCGTGATGAGAGCGCCCCTGCCTTTGTCTCAAGGGATTCATTTAAAAAGATTACCGGTAATGATGAAGATATAAAATGGTTTTCAAAGATTACGCCTCCATTGAACCGATTTGCAGATGCTGCCGCAGGATCCGGCCATAATCATCTTTTTCCTGATACAAATGACGGGGTATTAAGGATGCAGAGACATGTTGCTGGATACCTGAACAATATCTACCTGCCTTCATATGCTGTAAGTATTGTTAGATTATTCAAGGGGCTTAAAGATGATAACCTGACCTTATCCCTTGACAGGAAAAGAGGTAGTTACATAGATTTTAAAATTACCCCTGTCTCTGACATAAGGGTTCCACTCACAGGATATGATAAGGAGACTCTTATCAACTGGAAAAAAGAACCCGGGGTTGCCTTTCATCAGACCAGTTTTTCAAGGGTGCTGAATAAAGAAATCAGGATGGATATTTTTAAAGAGAGGATAGTGATTATCGGGCCTGTTGCATCAGGGATAGGGGATAAGTATGTGACCCCTGTGTCAGGGCAGGTACCCGGTATTGAGGTGCTTGCAAATACAGTCGATAATATCCTGAACCAGAGGTTTTACCTGAAACCCTTCTGGACAAGATTTATTGAGCTTGCAACCCTCCTGTTTTTCGGGGTTTTCATATCATTTATACTACCGAGGCTCAGGGCCGGTGCAGGTGCAGTAACCGCATTTATTTTATTTTTCGCCTATGGCGCGACAGCCATTGCCCTTTTTTTAAAAAAGAGTATCTGGCTTGAAATATCTCCGCAGCTCCTTCTACTTATTATCGGTTATATACTAATTATTTCAAAGATGTTTCTTATAACTGAAAGGAAAAAGGCAAAGGTGGAGGCTGATTCTTTAAAAAAGGATTATATGAATTCTGATAAAAGTGTCACTGAACTCAAAGGGTCAGAGGCAACCATGATATTCGGAGGGGCAGCAGGTCACCCCGGGTATATCGGTGCAACACATATAAATAATGACACTAGGCCAAGACTCGGGCGTTATGATATTGTCTCTGAGCTGGGGCGCGGCGCAATGGGCATTGTTTACAAGGGAGAAGACCTGAAGATACACCGAACGGTAGCCATTAAAACCTTCAGGCTTTCGGACTTTGACGAGAGCATGGTCAATGAGATGAAAGAGAGATTCTTCCGCGAGGCAGAATCAGCCGGCCTCCTCGCACATCCAAACATTGTAAAAATATATGATGCAGGTGAAGAGAATGATCTGGCCTATATTGCAATGGAGTTCCTGAATGGTAAAGACCTTGAGAGGCATACTGTAAAGGAAAACCTTCTGACTGTAAGGGAAACCCTTTCCATTGCTGCACAGGTTGCCGAGGCGCTTGATTTTGCTTACGGAAAAGGGATTGTACACAGGGATATAAAGCCGGCAAATATAATGCGTATTAATTTAACCGGTGAGGTAAAGGTTACCGATTTTGGCATTGCAAGGATAACAACATCATCAAGGACAAAGACCGGCATCATTATGGGCACGCCATCCTATATGTCACCTGAACAGGTCTCAGGGGAAAAGGTTGATGGCAGGTCAGATATCTTTTCTCTGGGGGTGGTTCTTTTCGAGCTGCTCTGCGGTGAAAAACCCTTTAATGGAGATGATATGACCTCCCTCATGTATATGATCGCCAAAGAGAGACAACCCTCTCTTAAGACCATTAATCCGAGGGTACCGGGTGTTGTAGAAAAGATTGTGGATAAAGCCCTTGAAAAAGAGGTTGCGAAAAGGTATCAAAAGGCAGGGCATATGGCACAGCATTTAAGAACTGTAATAAAAAAGATAGATGAGATTTCTGACAGGCAAAAACCGGTGTAATTAACCTATTAATCCCGGGTCAAAAAGGATCATGAAACTAAAAATTGCTGCCGGCACTGATACCGGCCTTAAAAGAAAGATTAATGAGGATGCATATCTTGCAAGTGAAGAGCTTGGTCTTTTTATTGTGGCCGATGGTATGGGAGGACACAGGGCAGGTGAAGTTGCAAGCCGGATGGTGGTAGATACAATATCCGAGTACTGGACAAGGCTTCAATCAAAAAATGAACCCTTCTTAATCAGACCGGTCTTGAAAAATATATCAGAGAGGGCGAAAAACCTTGTCAATTTTGTCTATATTGCTAACAAGAAGGTGTATGAAGCCCAGAAAAACCCGGAATATTTCAGGATGGGCTCAACTGTCTCTGTTATTGCCACAGAGAAAGAGACCATGTGGCTGGTAAATGTGGGTGACAGCCCTGTTTATTCTATCAGAAATGGTCGCATGATCCTGATATCAGAGGTGCATTCCATTGCAGCAGAACAGAAAAATATGGGGATTGATGACTCTTTCGGATCAAGCAATCCCCTGATGAAGAATACCCTTACCAGGGTAATAGGTATAAATGATACTGTAGAGGTCTTTGTAAAAAAGGTCGTTCCTGAGGCAGGTGATATGATACTTATCTGTTCAGACGGGCTTATTAACTATGTTGATGAGAAGGTTATCAGATTAATCCTTTCCGATTTAACCATCTCCCTTGAAGGTAAAGTAAAGAGGCTTATTGACGAGGCAAATAAAGGCGGGGGGGGAGACAATATTACTCTGATTCTTGTAGAGGTACTTAAAGAGAATATCTTTAAAAAACTGGTTAAAAAACTTAAATCCTGAAAAACATAATATGAGAGCATTTTATTTATATGAAAATTCTTGGAATCGACACATCCTGTGATGATACCTCTGCCGCTGTAATAGCAGACGGTAATTCAGTAATTTCAAACGTAATCCATTCGCAGATCAAGCTTCATAATCCCTATGGCGGGGTTGTGCCTGAACTTGCATCAAGGGAGCATATAAGAAATATTGTCCCTGTTGTGGATAAGGCGCTATCAAACGCAGGGCTTAAACCGAATGATATAAACGCCATTGCCGTAACCATAGGGCCTGGCCTTATAGGGTCGCTTCTGGTGGGGCTCTATTATGCAAAATCAGTCGCCTTTTTTAATAAAATCCCCCTTGTTGCAGTTAATCACCTTGAGGGACACATACTTTCTATCCTGCTTGAAGAGGATCACCCTGATTTCCCTTTTACTGCCCTTACTGTTTCAGGGGGGCATACAAGCCTGTACTATGTAAAGGCACCCGGTGACTACGAACTCATGGGGCAGACCCTTGATGATGCAGCAGGTGAGGCATTTGACAAGGTTGCCAAACTCCTGGGCCTTGGTTACCCGGGGGGTGCAATCATTGAGGCAAATGCGAGATCAGGAAGGGCTGATGCTATCCAATTCCCGAGGGCATATATCTCTGATGAATCCTTGGATTTCAGTTTCAGCGGGCTTAAGACAGCAGTGGCATTATATATAGATAAATGGGAAAAGCAGGGGAGGGAAAAGGCAAATAATATCAGGTTAACCGATATTGCAGCATCCTTTCAGGAGGCGGTTTTTGATGTCCTTATTGATAAACTGATCATGGCAGGAAAAAGGAGCGGGGTCTCATCCCTTGTGCTTGCAGGAGGGGTAGCCTGCAACAGGACTCTGCGTGAAAAGCTTACCCTGCGCACCATCAAAGAGGGTTTTAAGGTATACTTTCCAAGGCCTGCCTACTGTACAGATAACGGGGCAATGATAGCCCTGGCAGGTTTTTTCAGGGCAGTAAATCATGATTATGCAGACTTAAATATTGATGTCAGGTCAAGGTTTCCTGTTAAAGATATCAGAAAACGGAAATAAGTATAATGCATCCATGCCAGAACATTAAATATGAAACCGGGAACAGATATGTCAGTTAGATTTGCCAGAGGTCTTAAGCCCAATAAACGGCTCGGACAGCATTTTCTTGTTGATCAGGGTATAATAAAAGAGATTATTGCAAAGACTGGTGTGGAAAAGTCAGATGATATCCTTGAGATAGGGCCGGGCCTGGGCGCTCTTACAATACCCATGGCAAAAGAGGTGAACAGTATAACCGCTGTTGAAAAGGATAGCCGCATGGTAAACCACCTCAGACAGAGGCTTGAGGAGAATAGTATCAGTAATGTCCTGGTTATTGAGGGCGATATCCTGCGGGTAGATTTTGATGCCATCACAGGAGGAAAAAACAGGATCAAGGTTATAGGGAATCTTCCTTATAATATTTCGTCACCATTCCTGGAAAGACTTATCACCAATAAAAAATATTTCAGCAGGGCGGTACTGATGCTTCAGTATGAATTTGCCGAGAGGTTATGTTCGGGGCCGGGCACAAAGGATTACGGCGCCATTACAGTAATGACACAATATGAATCAACCATAACCCGGTTAATAAGGGTAGACAAGGATGCCTTTTCGCCCAGGCCAAAGGTGGGGTCTATGGTGATCTCAATAGACCTTGAAATGCCTCACCCTGTAAGGGTAAAGAATAACAGGGTATTTGAGCTTGTTGTAAGGGGGGCATTTGCACAGAGAAGAAAGACCATTAAAAACTCACTCAAGGTAATAAACGATCATTTTGAAAATGACCAAATTGCATGGGCGCTTGATAAATGCGGGATTGACCCTTTAAGAAGGGCTGAAACAGTGAGCCTTGATGAGTTTATATCCCTTTCTGATACCCTTTCAGAAAAGGGTTCAGTTTTTTAATGCCTCCCTGATCTTTTCAGAGAGCGCCTTGAACGAGAATGGTTTCTGTATGAACCCCCTTGCCCCTGCCTCTATTATGCTCTGGGCAGGGCCATCAGCAGAAAATCCGCTGCATACTATAACCCTTATACCGGGCCTTTTTTCAGCGAGTTGCGAGTAAACAGTCACACCATCCATATCAGGAAGCAGTACATCCAGCAGTGTGAGATCAATATCTCCCTTAAACGATTCCGCTATATCGATTGCCTCCTGTCCTGTTTTTGCCTTTAATACGGTAAACCCCAGCTTTTCAAGTATTGCCTGGTTCACATCCATGACAACCTGCTCATCCTCCACAAGAAGTACATTTCCTGTGCCCTTTGAAAGATGGCGATTTGATGGGCCTGCTGTTTCAGCCTCCTTTTCAACAGACTTTAAATATATCTTGATGCAGGTGCCCCTGTTTAATGCCGATTCTACTATGATTGTCCCTTCATGTTTTTTTATAATACCGTATACGGCAGACATCCCGAGCCCGCTTCCATAAAACTTGGTCGAAAAGAAGGGTTCAAAGACCCTGCTGCTTGTTTTTTTGTCCATGCCCTTTCCATCATCCCTTATGGAGAGTTCTATGTAGTTACCCTCCTCAATATCAGGCATCTTTTTAATATCCTGAGCGGTAAAGGTGATTTCTTTAGCTGTGATCCAGATATTGCCGGCCTCGGATATTGCCTCGGATGAATTTGAAAGGATCGCTGATAATGCCATCTGGAGCTTTGAATAATCACCATCTATGAAGGACATTTTCTCTGGCAGGTCAGTATGGATTGTTATGCCAGGTTTCATGCTCTGCTTTAAAAGTGGAAGGGTCTCTTTAAGAAAGTCGATTACAGGAAAATTTTTTGGTTTAAAATCTGTTCCCCTGGCATAATCAAGGAGCTGATCAGTAAGGTCTGCCATACGGTATGCGGTCTCTTTTACTGGTTTTATGTACCGTGCATATACATTTCCAGGTTTTGCTGTCATTTCTAGCAGTTCAATATTCCCGACAATAGCAGCAAGGGCATTATTGAACTGGTGGGCCACGCCGCCAGCAAGCACGGCAATGGAATCAAGTTTTCTAGACTGTTCAAGCCTTTCCTGCAATATCTTTTTTTCAGATTCTATTTTATCAAGTTCTGAAATATCCAGGCATATACACTGAAGCATGTCATCTTTTCCTGTCTGATGTATTCTTGAGAGGGTAAGCAGGCCATTATAAATCGAACCATCCTTTCTTTTCAGTCTCATTGGGGTGTTTATCAGAGATCCCTTCTTTTTTAGCATCTCTATTATGGTCTTCCTGTCACCAGGGTTTTCATAGAGATCCTGCATGTTCGATTTTTTTAGTTCCTCAAGTGTATACCCGGTCATTTTTGTCATGGTCCGGTTTGCGGTCAACAATTTTCCTTTAATGGTCGCAAGGGTAATTGCCGCAGGTGTATTATCAAAGAGATGGCTGTATTGCTCCTCATTATTCTTCAAATATGAGTTTTCATCCTTGAGGTCAGCGATCTCTTTCCCCTGTTCATTAATTATCCTTTTTAAGATACTGATTTCTGTTGATTCTGTCATCTTGTAGTCCCTCTTAATCTACCAATAGAAACCGCTTCATGTAGAATAGCGGTTAACATATCAATAGCTGCCTGATAATAATGCATCTTTATTATCATGGAAGTATCCTGCCCAGATTATCGATTGGAAATGCATTTCAGGAAATGGGTAAAATATAAGGTTATTCCTGGTTTGACAATAAAAAAATTAATTTTTTCATTACCTGTTTATGTGTTTCAGTGGCTTATATAAATATCCGGACAGTAATCTATTCCTTGACAAATCAGCGATTTGGCTATATTTTTTACCATCAAAACGGAATACCGCAACATTGTTAAACATTATCTCTCACAGGAGTAGTGATCAATGACACTTACAAAAGATGATCTGGTAAATTCATTGTATGAAAATCTTGATATCCCAAAAAGCAAAGCAACCTCTATTATAGAAACCCTTTTAAACAACATAAAGGGTAAGCTTGAAAGCAAGGAGGATGTGCTTATTTCCGGGTTCGGCAAGTTCTGTGTTAAGGAAAAAAAAGACAGACGTGGAAGAAACCCTTCCACCGGAGAGGATTTGACGCTTGATGCACGCAGGGTAGTGGTTTTTAAATGTTCGGGGGTCTTACGCGAAACAGTAAACGGCGCAGGACAAAATGATTTGGCTGAAAGGTAAGGATTTTTAAATGTCTCAAAAATACCCTGAATGTCCCCTGTATAATCACTCAAATTGCAAGGATTATGAAAACCCAAAGCTTTGTGCGATTGTAAGAAAAGATAAAATCTGCCAAAAAAAAAAAGAAAAGCCTAAACCTGAAAAGTAATTTTTAAAACAGGCCAGTTACTCTATTTGCATCTCACATTTGTTTTATGAATCTGAAGAGGCAACCCTGTTTAATATTATTAATGTGCCTGTGTATTTAGTCCGGGGGTATTCTCACCCGGTGAATATGAGATAAGGTCTGCAATGAAACTCCCGACAGTTACCCTGCTTTTTATTCTTACCGGTATTCTTTTATTATCATCTGTAATCCATATCTGCATCCTGGAATCTTTTGTTTTCTGGAATACCCCGCTGATACCCTCTATTTCAGGTTCAACCAGTATGGTATCATAACTCTTTTCTGCAATGGTAATCTTCTGTTTCTTTAGCAGTTTTGCATTTGCCCTGATCACCTTTTTGCCGTCAGTAAGATTTATCTTAATACAGTTATGTTCATCAGGCCTTCCAACCCTGAATGCATAGAATACTGAAAGGGGGTCAAAGGTGTTTTCTTCAATAATAACAGTATCGGTTATATTTCCATTTTTAATTTGCCTTGCCTCAAGCTTATTCCAGTCAAACTGCACTATTACCCCTTTTACGGTTTTTTTTTCATGCCTTTTTTTGTACAGGAGTGATTTTTTCAGGCCGGTATCAGTCCATGATTCTATCCTGTCACGCACCTTGTAAAAGTTATCGACAAACGGGCTGGTCTTTGCTGTGTAGACAAAATGAAGGGAAGGGGTGCCATCCATATCTTCATTTGGCATGACCTCAAGTGTGGTCTCAGCAGCAACAACGAATGACCACCTTACCTCAAAGGTCATCTTTTCCCCTGGATAAAAAATAACCTCTTCTGATTTAACAGGGGCAGGGTTAATCAGAATGATAAGAAGGTAGGCAATAATAGCCAGCGTATGTTTTATTTTTATATGACTTATCTTCATACATCCTTTTTACTTAAAATAGATGATAAAAACAAACTTTTTTCTACTCATGTTGAAATATCCTGAGTGAATTTAATTCAGAAATTACTCACAAGTTAAGAATTTTGATTATCATAGGTTAGGGTAGAAGAGATTGCGGAGAGACTTGCCAATACTCTGTAATCCCAAGAAAAGTAAAAGGGATTATGCTGTTTGGCATAATCCCTTGTGTTTACTTCTTATTAGTGGTGGGCCTGGAGTGACTCGAACACTCGACCAATTGATTAAGAGTCAACTGCTCTACCAACTGAGCTACAGGCCCTTTTTTGTTTTAACCAAGCGCGCCCGGCAGGATTCGAACCTGCGGCCTACGGGTTCGAAGCCCGGCGCTCTATCCAGCTGAGCTACGGGCGCTTTCAAATGAAGGGTATCTCCTACCAATTATCCTTTAAGTTGTCAATTATAAATGTTTGAGGAAATATAAAAAAAAATTATTCCTCAGCCATTTTTTTGTATAATCTGTATCTCTCCTTAATATCCTTTTCCGCCTCGGTAAAGAGCTTCTCTGCATTTTGAGGGAAGGTTCTTGTAAGGCTTGAATACCTCACCTCACTCATGAGGAAATCCTTTACACTGCCGGTCGGTTCTTTGGAATCAAGGATAAAAGGATTTTTCCCCTCTTCAGCCAGAAGCGGGTTGTAGCGGTATAACGGCCAGTAGCCGCATTCAACAGCCCTTTTCTCCTCTTCCTGGCTCATACCCATATTAATGCCGTGGTTTATACAGGGTGAATAGGCAATAATAAGTGATGCACCAGGATATGATTCTGCTTCTATAATCGCCTTCAAAAACTGATTTTTATTGGCGCCCATTGCTACAGAGGCAACATATACATAACCATAGGTCATGGCCATCCGGCCAAGGTCCTT
Organism: Deltaproteobacteria bacterium; assembly: GCA_016931115.1. GTDB lineage: Bacteria > Desulfobacterota > DSM-4660 > Desulfatiglandales > HGW-15 > JAAZBV01. The sequence continues at coordinate 22,591 of JAFGFM010000217.1, forward strand.
TTTCCTGGTCGGTTTTCCGCTGGCTGCAAATTTTGCCACTGCACCGGTCGGTGTTGATTTTGATGACTGCCCTCCGGTATTGGAATAAAGCTCCGTATCAAGCACAAGGATGTTAACATCATGGGCCATTGCAATCACGTGATCAAGGCCGCCATAACCTATGTCATATGCCCAGCCGTCACCGCCAAAGACCCAGATGGACTTCTTTGTAAGGTAGTCGGACATGTTAAGGATATCCACAAGCACAGGGTTATATTCCTTCCCTGTTGTCATCTCTATCTCGATATTTTCGATTATTTTAAAACCAAACTCCCTTGATTTGTCACCGTCATCCATATTGTCAAGCCAGCCCTGGCAGACAATTTTCAGGTTATCTGTGATGCTGCCTTCCATTGCCTTTTTAATAAGGTCAGAAAGCCTGCTTCGTTTCTGGCTGACAGAAAGTTCCATGCCGAAACCATATTCTGCACTGTCTTCAAAAAGAGAGCTTGCCCATGCAGGTCCATGGCCCTCATCATTGACAGTGTAGGGGCAGCTGGGTGCTGATCCTCCGTAAATGGATGAGCATCCGGTTGCATTTGCAACTATCATTCTTTCACCAAAGAGCTGTGTAATAACCTTGATATAGGATGTCTCACCACAACCTGCACATGCCCCTGAAAATTCAAATAGAGGCTTTCTGAACTGGCTGCCTTTTACAGTATTTGCCGGCATAAGATCATCTCTTGCAGGCAGTGTGGTCGCAAACAGGTGATTCTTGACCTGAACCTCTTTTTGTGTATTGAGATGCTTCATTACAAGGGCCTTCTTCTTTGCAGGGCAGACCTGGGCGCAGTTGCCGCAGCCTGTGCAGTCAAGGGGGCTTATCTGTATACGGTACTTAAGCCCATCCAGCTCTTTACCTGTGGCATCTATGGTAACAAATTCTTCTGGTGCATCTATCAGGTCATCATTATCAGCAAGCACCGGTCTTATAACCGCATGAGGACAAACAAAAGCGCACTGATTGCACTGGATACAGTTTTCAGGTATCCATTCAGGTACATTAATGGCTATCCCTCTTTTCTCATATTTTGCTGTCCCGGTCGGGAAAATCCCGTCAGGGCTTAATGCGCTTACAGGCAGCTCATCGCCTTTAAGTGCGAGCATGGGCTTCATGACATCTGAAACAAATCCGGACTCTTCATCAGTGTGTTTCATATACTTTTCATGGCCTGCATTTTTCCATGACTCCGGGTAGTTGATCTTCTCCAGAAAATCAAGGGATTTATCAACCGCATCAATATTCATCTTTACTACCTTTTCACCCTTTTTGCCGTAGGTCTTCTTTATTGCATCCTTCATAAGCCCAAGGGCTTCATCAGGGGGTATGACATTGGCTATCTTGAAAAAGGCAGCCTGCATGATCATATTTATCCTGCCTCCTAAACCCACATCTTCGGCGATCTTAACTGCATCCATATTGTAAAAGTTGATATTCTTTGAAGCGATTATCCTTTTCAGGCGATCAGGAAGCCTTTCTTCCATCTCCTTAAGTGTCCAGGATGAATTCAGAAGAAATGAGCCACCCTCTTTTATACCTTCAAGAAGATCAAACTGATCAACAAAAGAAGGGTTATGGCATGCTATGAACTCAGCCTGCGTCAATAGATATGCTGATTGTATGGGCTCAGGCGAGAATCTCAGGTGTGAAACAGTGCTCCCGCCTGATTTTTTTGCATCATATGCAAAATAGGCCTGGGCAAACATATTTGTGTTTTCACCGATAATCTTGATTGCATTCTTGTTGGCGCCTACTGTGCCGTCTGCGCCCAGCCCCCAGAACTTGCAGCGTATTGTACCTTTGCGTGATGTATCTATGGCAGGGCCAACTTCAAGTGATGAATGGCTTACATCATCATTGATGCCGACCGTGAAATGATTCTTGGGCACGCTTGAGCGAAGGTTGTCAAAGACAGCCTTTGCCATTGCCGGTGTGAAATCCTTGCTGCCAAGGCCATATCTGCCGCCAATAATGAGAGGTCTGTTATTGCTTTCCTGATACACAGTGCATACATCCTGATACAGAGGTTCCCCAAGGCTTCCCGGTACCTTTAGCCTGTCAAGAACAGCAATACGGGAGGCAGTTGCCGGCATGGCCCTGAAAAAGTGTTCCCTTGAAAAGGGGCTGTATAACCTGACCTTTAATAGCCCGACCTTTTCTCCTTCCCTGTTAAGGTGGTTGACCGTCTCTTCAATTACATCACAGCTTGACGCCATAGATATAATTACCCTTTCTGCTTCAGGGTCTCCCACATAATCAAAGAGGTTATATTTGCGTCCGGTCAGTTTTGATACCTTCTGCATCTCCTCCTGCACAATGTGGGGAATCATATCATAATATGGGCTGGCAGCTTCTCTGTTCTGGAAAAAGATATCCGGGTTCTGCGCTGTGCCACGCATCTGCGGGTACTCAGGGTTCAGACACCTGCTTTTGAAGTCTTCAATAGCCTCCCGGTCAACCAGCTTTGCCATATCGGCATAATCTATCATCTCTATCTTCTGTATTTCCATTGATGTCCTGAAACCGTCAAAGAAATGAACAAAAGGCAGACTTGCGCGTATGCTGGCAAGGTGGGCAACAAGTGAAAGGTCCATAATCTCCTGAACCGAAGCCGAGGCAAGAAGACTGAAGCCTGTCTGTCTGACAGAGTTAATGTCGGAATGATCCCCGAAAATGGAAAGGGCATGGGATGAAATTGCCCTTGCAGAGACATGAAAGACAGCAGGCATCAATTCACCGGCAATTTTATACATGTTGGGGATCATTAAAAGGAGCCCCTGTGAGGCAGTAAAAGTGGTTGAAAGGCTTCCTGCTGCAAGGGCACCATGGACAGCGCCTGCAGCCCCTGCCTCGGATTGCATTTCCACTACATTAAGAACCTGGTCAAAAATATTCTTTCTGCCATTTGCTGCCCATTCATCGCAGTATTCACCCATTGTGCTTGATGGCGTTATCGGATAAATCGCTGCAACATCACTCATAGCATATGCTACGTATGCTGCGGCCTCATTACCTTCAATTGTCATTTTTTTTGAGCTCATATAATTCTCCCTTAAGATGGATTAATTTCTTACAAAAAGAAAAGACTTTAAAATATAATAATTTTAATTCTATTACAAACATAAAAATACCATATGGTAGAAAAAATAGACAGTTTGGGTAGAGGAAGGCTGTTTAAAGATAATAGAGCATGCCTGATATGATCCTGAATCAGGGCAGATTTATATATTTATATGACAATATTGAAAAAACGGTTCCAGTTGGGCCATGACCAGTATATGATAAGGGCCTTTCCCTTTATTTTTTCGAGTCTGACAAAATTGGTATTTTTCCATTTTCGACTGTCATGGCTGTTATCTCTATTGTCTCCCATAACAAATATGGAATTTTCTGGTACTTTCACAGGACCGAAATTTTCTTGTGTATCTGACTGGTTCAGGATTTTATGCTTCCTGTCTCCTATAGTTTCCTCATATAAATCTGCATAAGGCATCTCTTCATCACTGTATTTTCCTACCGGTTTTGCAATTACCTTCTTATTGTTCAAGTATAATTGATCATCTAAAACTTCGATTATGTCTCCCTCAATCCCTATAACCCTTTTTATAAAATCGATATTTTCATCTTCAGGATATTTGAAAACAACCACATCACCTCTTTCAGGTCTGTTAAGCTGAATAATGTACTTATCCATAAATGGCATTTTAATGCCATATGTAAATTTATTGACGAGCAGATGATCACCAACAAGGAGTGTCGATTTCATTGATCCTGACGGTATTTTAAATGCCTGTATTATAAAGGTGCGGATAAAAAACGCCAGCAGTATGGCAATTATGAATGCTTCTGCATACTCCCTTAGTATGCTTTTTTTATTAATTTTTGAAATTTGGTCCATTTTCTGCTCCAAGCGGCCCCAGAGTCCTGACCGGAAACATGAATATTGTAGTGCCGCCATTGTGCTTTAAAGCAAGCTCCGGTTGTTTATTATATAAATAATGGGTTGCTGTAAAGAATTATTTCTTTTCCTTCAGGTTATTGCCACATGAGATAGGGTTTTATGGCTTATTATTTGCATAAAATAATTCTGAATCAAGGAGTATTTCAGGATCAATACTATTAAAGCTCATAACTTTATTGTATTGTGTTTTTGAAACTATACTATATGTGGTATAAGATTATATTAATATGTACGATATATATCAAAATTATATTAAATTAGATAAATTTAATAAGAAATGCTTGACAAAATATACAATATATATATGATATTGGCCTAATGCTATTAAACTATTGTGGTTAACAAAAAGTATGTCGGAGGCAAAATTGGGCCGTAACATCGTCAAAAAGATCCGAGAAGAGCTTTTAATGAGTAAAGCCGAGTTGGCCAGAAAAGCCGGGGTATCATCTCTAACTATCGACAGGATAGAAAAAGGTAAAAGCTGTCGGATGGAAACGAAAAGGAAAATTATACTTGCCCTTGGATTTGATCTGGCTGAAAAAGGCAAGGTTTTTCTTGATGCTTAATAACGAGGATATGAATGCCTGTACCTAAAAAAAATCAACTGGTTGGTTTGGATATTGGCTCCCACTCAATAAAACTGGTTGAAATCGATAACAGTAAAAAAGGGATGATTTTAAAAAGTTTCGGTATTGTCCATCTGCCTAAAGATATTATAGTAGAAGGAAGCATCAAAGAAATAGAAAGGGCTGCTTCGGCCATTAAAAATCTTTTTAAAAATCTGAATGTAAAAAATAAAAATGTTGCAACATCCATTTCCGGATTTTCTGTTATTGTGAAAAAGATCAGCATTTCAAAAAGAAATCAGACAGCCCTGGACTCAAGCATTCAGGAAGAGGCAGAACAGTATATCCCATTTGATATCAGTGATGTGAATCTTGATTATGAAATACTGAAAAATGAAAATGAGATTACAGGTGAAGAGGAAAATGGCTCAGGTCATGAATCTGATGTAATGGATGTCATGCTGGTTGCTGCAAAAAAAGATATTATAGAAGAATATGAAAGCCTTATTCAACTGGCAGGATTAAACCCTGTTGTTATGGATGTAGATGCCTTTGCTCTTCAAAATGCCTTTGAATCAAGCACCGGTGAAACCTCAGGATGTTATGCAATTATCAATATAGGTGCTGAGGAACTGGGTATAAATGCTATAAAAAACGGGGTATCCATGTTTACCCGTGATTCCTCATATGGCGGTGCACAAATAACCGAGGCCATTGCATCTCAGCTGGATATCTCATACGAGGATGCTGAAATGCTAAAGCTGGGCGGAAAAGAGCTGGAAGAGAGAGAAAGGGTAATCCTTGAAGAGATTTTTACATCCATGGTATCTGGCTGGGTGCAGGAAACCAGCAGGGCCCTTGATTTTTTGGCTACAACTTACCCTGATGAGAAAATCGAAAAGATCTATCTATGTGGAGGGGCAAGCAAGATCCCAGAATTTATGAAATACCTTGAAATGGAGACAGGCATTCCGGTGGAGGAGCTTAATCCATTTGCAGGTTTGCAGATAAATGAGAAGATATTTGACCCCAAATACCTGAGCGATATGGCTCCCCAGGCCGGAGTGGCAGTTGGTCTGGCATTAAGGAGTATTGGTGACAAATGATAAGAATTAACCTTTTGCCCTTCAGGGCAGCTCGGAAAAGAGAGAATGTTAAAAGGCATATAACAATTTATTTTGCCGCTGTTTGCGCAGCCCTGGCATTAATTGTCATATCTTTCTTCTGGCTCAGCACTAAACTGTCCGGGTTGAAAGATGATGAAAACAGGTTGAAACAGGAGCTTGCGAGTTATCAGAAGGAATTGCAGGAAATTAAGGATCTTGAAAGCAAGATCAAAGAGATAAACAGTAAGCTTTCTATCATCAAGGACCTTGAGAAAGGAAAGACAGGTCCTGTTCACCTTCTGTCGGATATCTCTAATGCTGTTCCCAAAGACAAGCTCTGGCTTACATCTCTTAAAGAGGCTAAAGGTACATTATTATTAAGCGGTACGGCCATGGATAATGAGACAGTTTCACTGTTTATGAAAAATCTTAAAAACACGGAACAGGTAACAGCAGATCCTGTACTCAAGAGCACAACAAGAAAGGAGCTACCTCAATTCAGGCTGACAGTCTCTGATTTTGACCTTGAGTGCAAGATATTTACACCGGTAAAAGAGGAAGCGCCAAAAAAGCCGGACCCTAAAAAAAAGTAATAACTATTTCCGGACAGTAATATAATGGAAACTAAACTCTTATTTGAAAAAGTTGAAGCAATCAAGATGCCTGTAAGGATAGGCATCCTGGCTGGTACTCTGATTTTGTTTGCTGCCCTTTTTATAATTTTTGTTTATATACCTAAAACAGAACAGATATCAGCCGCTGAGACTGTCATTATTGATTTAAATGATCAGCTCAACAGGGCAAAACTGCAAAGGCAGAAACTGCCAAAGGTAAGAGAAGAGAAGAAAAAGGTTGACCTGTTGTTTGAGGCGGCATTAAAGCAGTTGCCAAATGATATGGAAATCCCTGAACTTTTGACAAAGATCACCGAGCTTGGAGTAGAATCAAATCTCGATATATCTACCTTTAAGCCTCAAAGCAACAAGCAGAAGGGTTTTTATGCGGAGATCCCGATTTCATTAAAGATCAAGGGCTCTTATCATGATATAGCCATATTTTTTGAAAAGGTTGGAAATATGGAGCGTATAATGAATATCCAGAATGTTAACATGAAGCCTGAAAAGGAACGCTCTACCATACTGGAAGTAACATGCGATGCAATTACATATACCTTTGTTAAAGGGAAATGAAAATGCTGAAACCCTGTAATTTTAGATTTAAAAAGGTTTTTTATCTTTCAATATCCTGTGCATTGTTTACCTGTTTCTCCTATGGGGTAGAGGTAACACCTGATGCGGCGGAGAAAATCCGGGATGACGGTCAGGTATTTCAGGGTGAAAAGAAAGAAGAGAAAAAAGAAAGAACGTACATTTATGATCCTTTAGGCAAGACAGATCCGTTTAAGCCTTTTATTGTCACTCAGGAGGAAAAGGCGGCAAAGGAAAGGGAAAAACCAAGGACCTATCTTGAAACACTGGAACTCTCGCAGCTAAGTCTTTCTGTAATAGTTATTGGAGAAAGCGGTAAATGGGCGATGGTGAAGGATTCAAAGGATGACGGGCATGTAATAAAGGAAGGCACACTGATTGGCACAAATGGAGGTATGGTTTACAAAATTCAGCCTGGCGAGGTGATTATCAGGGAAGAATTTGTAAATTTCAGAGGCGAAAAGGACTTCAGAGATGTGTCCAAAAAGACCATTTCTGATAAGGAATAGCTTATATTATTTAATGTTACAGGATATTAACAATTTTTAACTGCATGTACTCATTTTCCGTACTAATTGTTAAGGAGAGATTCCATGAGTAAATTTAACGGTTCCCCAAAAAGAAGAATCCCCTCTTTTATAATATATTTCTCTATTTCTGCACTAATCATATGCGGTTGTGCAGCAAGGACATCCGTTGAGATGGACAAGCCTGAAGAGGCTCAATCTGCTGCTCAGAATGTGGATTCAATACAGTCATCTGACATTGCTGCTGAAACTGAAACGAGTGCTATTGATCAAAAGGCAGATGCAGCTTTATCTTCACAGGAAATCGATGAGGAAAAGGATTATACAGAATCAGAGCCGCGTATCTTTATTCAGCCTTCAGGTGCTAAACATAACCTGATACTTGGCATAGATTTTTCTATGCTCCCACAGGGTAAATCAAGGCTCACAGTCACCACCAGTAAAGAGGTAAAATATGATCTTGATCGGGTTGACGATAACAGGTTGTCACTTGTTATGCATGACAGTAAAATCGGTGAATTGCTTCTTAAGGATATAGATACCACCGAATTCCAGACCGCTATAGAAAAAATAAGGCCTGTATATGATAAAGAGAACCGGAAGGTCTCCCTGGGTATTGTGATGCGTGAGATTGTGCCATTTCATATAAAACAGACCGATAAAAATATAACAGTGGATTTCGGAACCATTAAGACAAAAATATCTGAAAAGAAAATTGTCCCCCTTAACATGGCAGGCGCTGAGACAAAAACACTGGCTGCTGTATCAGAGCCGCAATTGGGATCTCAATCGAAACCACAAACTGAGATACAGGCATTTTCACCTTCTGTGAATAAAAAATATAAAGGAAAACCCCTTTACCTGGATTTTGTTAATGCAGACGTAACCCATATACTCAGGCTTATCAATGAAGTAAGTGAAGAGAACATCATATGGGACCCAGAGATCAAAGGTAAAAAGGTATCCATGATATTGAATAATGTGCCCTGGGATGAGGCTCTTGAACTTATACTAAAAAATAATGAGCTTGCCAAACGTTATGTTGGCCAGAACATAGTATGGATAACAACAAAGCAGAAGATGGCCCAGATACTTGCAGAGGAAGAGGCAGAAACCAGGAAAATGGAAGAAAAGCTGGAAAATGAACGCCAGAAGCTTGTAGAACAGGCAAAAAGGGAAGTGGAAGATGCCCCCCTGTTAACTGAATACCTGCCGGTTGATTTTGCCGAAGCTGATAAAGTCAAGGAACACATAATAGTTTCTAAACGAGGTAAAATCACCAGCGATCCAAGGACAAATACGATTATTATTTACGATACCGCATCTTTTATTGAAGAAGCCAAGAATATAGTCAAGAAATTTGATACACCTGTTAAGCAGATATTTCTTGAAGCAAGAATTGTCGAGGCTTCTCAAGAATTCAGCCGTGATCTTGGCATCAGGTGGAGTAATGGAGGCGGTTGGGATGATAATGACAATACTTATGATGGAACATTTTCAACTAATTCTCCAAGTGGGTGGTTAGGTAATTTAGGTATAAATTTTGGAAGGGTTACATCAAGTGGATCATTGAGTTTGAATGCATCAATTGCCTTGGCTGAATCTGAAGGGGTTGTCAAAACTTTATCAGCACCAAAAGTTTTAGCTCAAGAAGGGGAAGAATCAGTGATCAAGAGTGGTAAAACAATCTATACCGACCCAACAGAGAATGTTGCTCAGGAATCCCGTGATGCGACGTTACAACTTAATGTGAAGCCAACTACAATAAGTTATAACAATTATATTACTTTAAATTTGAATGTCACGGATAATGAAAATGTAGATGCTAATACTGATAGTGTCAAAGAATTTCAAACAGTGGTTACCGTAAAAAGTGGTGAAACTATAGTTCTTGGCGGCATAATTAAGGAAAGTGACAGTGATAGGATAGGTGGTGTTCCGGTTTTAAAAGACATTCCAGGGCTTGGGTGGATATTTAAGGCGAAAAAAAGGATAAAAAACAAAACGGAAATGCTTATTTTCCTTACGCCTACTGTAATGCCTGTTCCAGTTAAAGAATTTTAATGGTGCCCAGAGGCATAGGTTATAAAAAAAAAGTTATTATAAATTAGTATAACCCATATTATTTCGATGTTTTTTCTTCCGTTTATGGGTAGACATTGTTAAAAAAATAAATATGAGATTTTTATCATTGGTGATTAATAGAATAAGTATATTCCTTATAGTAATAGGTATACTCACAGCCTTTTCATGTTCCACTACTAACATTAGATCAGATAAAAAAGAAAAGGTTCGCCTTTTAAGAAACATGGGGCACTCTCTATTGTTAAATGAGAAACCAAGAGAAGCTCTTTCTTACTTTTTAAAAGCAGAAAAAATTGCTCCGGAAGATCCAGATGTACAACACGAACTTGCTCTTGTATATCAAAAGATCAAAGAGCCGGAGATTGCTTTTGATCATTTTAAAGAGGCAATAAAATTAAAGCCTGATTTTCCTGAAGCATATAATAATATGGGGATCTTATATTCTCAGCAGGGGAAATTAAAAGAAGCTTTGGAGTGTTTTAATAAAGCGATTAATAACCTGCTGTATTTAACTCCTCACTTTGCTTATCACAACATAGGGTTAGTTTATTACAAGGAAAAAGAAATCGAAAAGGCAATTGAATTTTACAAAAAATCGATTGAATTGGCCCCTGATTATACTCCCGCATATTATGATCTGGGCATGGCCTATGAATCATTGGGTAAATATGATTATGCTGAGGCGATTTATAAAAATGTGATAAAAGTTGTTCCCACATCTCTGACACCTTATTTACTGCTTGCTAAATTATACAAAAATACAGGCCGTATGAATGAATCTATTGAAAAGCTTAAGTATATTATTGGGACTGACCCCAGAAGCCCGTATGCTAAAGATGCCATGAAAATACTTGAGAGTATACAGCGGTCAGAATAGACTATTGTTGTGTTAGAGATGAGCAGTCTCAATTAAAAATATCGATTTTTATCTAAGTAATGGTACGACGAAGCGTGCCTTTCAGAATACATACAAATAACGCATAAAGATACATCTCTGACGCGAAACCATACTCTTTCTGCCACCATTTATTGTTGTCTGTCTCAACGTAAAACCCATTCACTTTAATAATAAATATACATTTAAAAACGAATAGTGTAATTAATTTAATCAAAATAAATCATGGATTGATGATTTTAAAGAAAGAAATTAAAAATTCACAGGGGTAAAAATGGAAATAAAAACCGATTATCTGGTTATTGGCACCGGCATTGCCGGGTTAAGTTTTGCGCTGGAGGCTGCAAAGACAGGGAAGGTGGCCATAGTAACAAAAAAGGCCAAGATGGATACCTCCACTAACTATGCCCAGGGTGGTATTGCCTCTGTCTTAAGTCTTGACGACAGCTTTGATCTGCACATTGAAGATACATTAAAATCAGGAGATGGCCTGTGTAATAGACAGATAGTTGAGATGGTAGTAAAAACCGGGCCTGAAATGATAAGAGAGCTCATCTCAATGGGGGTAAATTTTTCCCATATTAATAATAGTGATAATCTGGAACTGGGTATGGAGGGAGGGCACTCAAGGCGAAGGATTGTGCATACAAAGGATAAGACTGGTAATGAGGTGGAACGGGCATTAATTGAGAGGGTCGAAGAGAACAAAAATATCACGATCTACGAAGATTACATGGCAATTGACCTGATTATGATCTCAAAGCTTGTGCGAAGGGGGATTGTAAAATCCGAATCAAATGAATCATGCTGGGGTGCATATGTGCTTGATGTCAGGAAAGAGGAGGTTGTTACCTTCCAGGCAAGGGTAACCGTGCTTGCGGCAGGTGGTGTCGGTAAGATCTACCTTTATACAAGTAATCCGGATATTGCCTCAGGTGATGGAATCGCAATGGGGTACCGTGCCGGTGTAAAGGTGTCCAACATGGAGTTTATGCAGTTTCACCCCACATGTCTTTTTCACCCCCTTGCAAAAAATTTTCTTATATCAGAGGCAGTAAGGGGAGAGGGTGGCATACTGCTGAATAAAAAGGGCGAACGATTTATGGAAAGGTACCACCCTCTTAAAGACCTTGCATTCAGGGATATTGTTGCGAGATCTATTGATATGGAGCTTAAGAAGAGCGGTGATGAGTGTGTATACCTTGATATAACCCATAAGCCAGAGGATTTTATAAGGGAACGTTTTCCCTACATATATGAAAACTGCCTCAAATACCAGATCGATATAACAAAAGAGCCCATCCCTGTAGTACCTGCTGCCCATTATATGTGCGGGGGGCTGGTTACAGATCAAAACGGTATGACCAATATCAGTAATCTTTATGCAATAGGGGAGGTCGCCTGCACCGGTCTCCACGGGGCAAACAGGCTCGCCAGTAATTCCCTCCTTGAGGCACTTGTCTTTGCACGTAAGGCTGCTATCCGGTCAAAACATGATCTGGAAAAAAATAGGGATATACCCTTTTCAAAGGCCCCTTTGTGGGAGAAGGGTGTGGCAATTGACAGTGAAGAGATGGTTGTTGTGACCCACAACTGGGATGAAATAAGACGTCTTATGTGGAATTATGTAGGGATAGTGAGGACAAACCGCAGGCTTGCCAGGGCAAGGGCAAGGATAGAAAATATACAATCAGAAATCAAGGAATACTACTGGAACTTCACAGTCACACGAGATCTGCTAGAACTGAGGAACATTGCCCTTATTGGAGAATTGATTATTACCTGTGCGATACTCAGGAAGGAGAGCAGGGGGCTGCATTACAACCTGGACTGCCCTGAAAAGGATGATGAAAACTGGCAGCGTGATACAGTTATCTGGATATAAAACCCGCTATCAAAAGGATGCGGGCTTTTTAAAGTCATGATGATCTGCTGATTAAGAGCTGTAAGCGGTATCATATTCCCTGGGTTAATACCTATTCCTTTTTGTCCTTTACAATATCAAGCCATGTCTTTACCAGGGCATATAGAGTGCCACAGCCAATTATTGCTAAGGCAAGATATAGGAGACCAAAGAAAATCAGGTATTCTATGTTCCATTGCCATTCAAATGAAAAGGGGGTCAACTGTTATCTCCTTTATTACATGTTTATTACTGCCCTAATAGGGGTTCAGCTCCCTTTCTTTCGGAAAGACCGGAAGATACCTGTATGATAATGAAAAGAGCAGAAAGCCGTAACCTATCACGGCAAGCGCAATTGCCCATTCCTGCCATGTGGGCAGATAACTCCAGAACCTCTCAAAGGGCATTACAGGGATAGCAAGTGTCACTATTACAAATACAAATCTGTTCAGCACTATCCCCGCACAGTTCATCAGAGAGGCGATTATAAGGCACAACCTGTTTTTTCTGAGAGAAGGTGTAAGGAGTAAAATAGCAGGTATTATGCCGAACAGGCCTATCTCACAGATAAGCATCCATATGCCGTAGGGGCCTTCCCTGTAGAAATCCATCAACCTCTGCCCTGCCTGCGGGATTACACCATATATCCATCCGGCTGTATCCGCTATCTTCAATATTATATACAATGCAAGTAAAAATCCTGAGATCTTTGCGAGGAGATCAATTGCTTTATCAGGTACAAGTTTTTTCCTGGTGATTTTCTCTGTCAGTTTTGTACATAAAATTGTAAAGCATGGGCCGGCAGCAATGGCTGACAGTATGAAAAGAAAAAATGTCCATGGCCAGATATAGAAACCATACCGGGCTGCAAAAGGTCTTGCATACATGACGCCGAACATCCCGCCTAATGAACCCTGGTGGAAGAATGATAGGAATGTCCCTGTAGCAGCAAATATGGCCATTATGTGATGAAGGTTATGCCCGAAAAGATGAAACTCCCTAACCGTATTCAGTTTTTTATTTTCAAAGATAATGGGGATATACTCTATTGTTAGCACACACAGATAACAGGTAATGCAGAATGAAACCTCTACAAGCATTGAATGTATGTTTGCATGCCAGAAGATAAACCATCCCCTGACTGGCTGACCAATATCTATACCGAGCATTCCCATTGCCCCGGAATAGCAGATAAAACCGATTATTACTGCAACATTGATGATATCCTTTAATTCCTTTTTCCCGATGATATATGTCAGAAACCCGGTAAAGAAGGCCCCAGCGCCAAGGGCTATTACTGCAAGGTCAGCAACAATCCACAATGCGAATGCAAATATATTACTCATATTTGTCTGGTTAAGCCCAAAAATAAGACAAAGCAGGGCAGATACCCCTCCACATGCAAGAAGAAGCAGCCAGGGTAATGTCCAGAGGAAAAAGGCTGGCGCTGAGCATCTTTTTGTTCCTTCCGGTATTAAAGCGGAATCCATCTTGAAACCTCCTCCTTAGATATCATTTCCTGAAACAGGTTTGATCTGATCAGGCAGATAATTGTCAGCCAGTTTTCTTACCCACTCTTTTGAAGAGATGTAATATACCTTTGGCTGTGTATTTAGCTTTTCCAGAAGCCTGAATGTGTTTTTGTTCTTTATCAACCTGGATACCATGTGATCCGGATTATTGAGGTCCCCAAAGGTTATTGCCCTTGCAGGGCATGCCTCGGTGCATGCGGTAATATACTCATATTCCCTTAAATCCCTTCTGTTTTCAGCATACGCCTTTGTTTTGGCCCTCATCAGACGATGGTGACAGAAGGTGCATTTTTCTATTACACCCCTCATGCGTGGGGAGACCTCGGGTGAGAGGGAGCGTTCCATGCCCTTTGAAAAGGGTTTAAATGATGAATACCCGTCCCACCAATTGAAATACCGTGCGTGATAGGGGCAGGCTGCCTGGCAATACCTGCATCCGATGCATCTTGCATATATCTGGCTCACAATGCCTGTATGAGGGTCAAGCTCAGTTGCGGTTGCAACGCACACCGATACACATGGGGAATGGTGTCCTCCGCGGCCATCTTCATCGCAGTGCATGCATGGTCTTGGAAAGTAGCATACCTCTGTATCAGGGAATGGTCTGCCATTATCTATTTTATATAACTGCATCCATGCAATGCTTCGCTCCTTGTCAGACTCATCAGCGCGGACAGTAACATTGTTTTCTGCGGCGCAGGCAACCATGCATGTCCCGCAGCCGGTGCATTTATCCAGGTCTATTACCATTCCATATTTATTATCATGGCCTTCTCTCTTTTCCATGTTCTGCCTCAATTAAATAGCTTTACTGATTTTTACCGGTGTGTACCACCATGCAGGCTGACCGCTCAGCGGATCAATATTAGCGCCCATAAGTCTGTTCGGGTTGCATCCTTTGCCAAAGGAAAAATCATCATATGCCATGTGTCCGAAACCCATGGGCATAAATACAACACCGGGCATGGCGCCATCAAAAAGATGCACCCTGACGCTGGCACTCCCTTTTGCTGATGTCACTTGAATTTTATCACCCTCTTTTAGTTTATATGCCAGGGCTGTTTCAGGGTTGATCTCCACAAATGAGTCATCACCTTTAAGCTGGCTGTCAAATAGGCTTTTGTTAAGATAAGGGGGGTTGGGAAGCCATCCGCTTGAAAGATTTATCATTTCATAGGGTATCATCATAAGAGGATATCCCTCATCTGACTTTTCTGATCCCCTGAAGTGCGGCATATAGAGGGGCTCTTCTAATGTGTCTGATGCTGGTTTTGCTGTGGATGCCTCAATAAGGGATTTGAGCCTGCTGCTCATAAACTCAAATTTGCTCTCCGGGGCGTTAAAGATATCAGCATTATTTTTAATATGAGAGAGGGGGTTATACCAGAACCCGCCATTCTTGAGCTGTTTCCACATGCCTTTAAAATCTTTAAAATCAGGAGTGACCCCTGTGCCGGCACTGATAAACTTAGACGGTGTATCTGAAGGGTTATATTTACCTGAACCCTCTTTGCAGTCAAAAAGCCCCTGCACCCTTGATTTTATGGCCTCTTCCAGGGTCTTGAACGGGAATGAATTTGCTGTTGTACCGCCGATCATCTCTGCAAGTCTTATGATAACATCACCTGTATTTCTTGTATCATACAAAGGGGCAACCGCCGGTTGTGTCATGCCATAAAAGCTGTACTGGAGTGAGGGGCATTCCATGTCATCGATCTTCTCAAGATATGTGTGATCAGGAAGAATAAGGTCTGCCATCATTGCTGTTTCATCCAGGTAGGGTGAGAAACTCACTATGAACGGAATCTTTGCAAGGCTCTGGTAAAAATCACCACCGTCCGGAATAGTAAATGCCGGGTTTGATGAGAATACCAGGAGTGTATCGACCTCCTGCCCATCTCCTTTAAGGATGCTCTCTGCAATGGCACTGGTCTGGCTTGAGTACTCCTTCAAAACCGCATTACCCAGGGTCAAACCTGGCTTTTTTAATGATTCGGATGCTATTTCATCTACCTCAGGGGCAGGAAGTTCACTCAGCGGCGGCCTTGCACCAATGAGCACACCTCCGGGCCTGTTTATATTTCCTGTAAGGGCATTGAGTGCATGCACTGCCATGAATTCATTGATATCGCCGTTTAAAGTCCCCTTACCCTTTCCACATATGGCAATGGGGGTCTTTGCGCCTGCAAAAGCCCTTGCAGTAGATATAATCATATCAGGCCCTATGCCTGTTATCTCTGAGACCCTGTCAGGGTTATAGTTTTCAACAATAATATCCCTGAAGCCTCTCTGTTTTATGCCTTCTGCCTCATGTTCGAAAAAACCGGCAGTGCAGTTTTCCACATATGTTTTATTATACAGGTTTTCTCTTATGATTACGTTTGCTATGCCAAGTGCCAGGGCTGTTTCAGTGCCTGGCCTTGCAGGTATCCATTTATCTGCCTTTGAGGCGGTATTTGAGGCCCTTGGCTCCACCTGGTATATAGTGGCATTTTCCCTGTTTTCTGCTGATCGCCACAGGCCCCAGGTATTAAGGAGACGCCCTGGTGCACCCCATCCCTCCAGCAGACCGCAGCCGAAACTTAATATGAAATCGGAGTTTTCAAGATCATAGGCAACCGGTGTGTCAGAGCCGTACATGAGTTTTGAGACAGCGGCTGTCTCTCCTTCCATGGATGGTAATCTTATATAGTTGTTGCTGCCTATGGCCTTCATAAATCTTTTTATCATGAGGGATACTGTTGATCCTGAGTTATAGCCATCAATGGCTACAATGGAACCGGCCTTTCCATTGCTTCTGAGTTCGAGTATCTGATGGGTCAGGGCCCTGAGCGCCTCGTCCCAGGATAGAGGTTCAAACTCGCCTGTACTCCGTGACCCCACCCTTTTTAGAGGGCTTTTACAGCGTATGTTTTCATTATATAGAAGCTGCAACCCGCCCATACCAAGCGGGCATAACCCTCCGGGATTAACCGGGTGGTCAGTTCGACCCTCTATCTTTACGGCCCTGTCACCTACCTTCCTTACCTCTATTCCGCATGCACCAGGACATAATGTGCAGTGTGATCTTACCTTTGTAAATTTACCTGTTTCAGGGACAGGCACCCAGGGCAGGTTCTGGGTGAAAATAGCTGTATCATCAATAAGTTTCCAGGGCAGGGGAGAAAGGCCTGTACCTACAGCCCCGCCAATGGCAAACTTGATAAAATTCCTTCTGTTCACAGATAATAGTTCGGTAAACTTCTTTTTATCTGAACCCATACAAAACCTCATTTATGGCACGTGAAACAGGCATTGTTTTCCTCATGCCCTTTTTCTTTGTGACATGCAGCGCAGTCATCCATCTTCATGCTGTCCCATGTATCTTTTTTTAACCCGGAGATCTTTTTGCCCCATATATTCCTGCTGTAGCCTGATATGCGGTTTTTCTCATATGCGGGAAGTACCTGGTTCTTTCCCCTGTTACCATGACATGTAGTACACTCAAGCTTTCCCAGTTCTATGTGGGCAATATGAGAGAAATAGACACAATCAGGCTGTCTTGAATATGAAAGCCAAGGGATTTCTCTCTTATTAGTAACATATTCATTTATCAGCAATTCCTCTTCTTCTGATTCGCCCAGAGGAAAATCATCGTCCTTATGGCACTCTGAACATACCCCGATTTCAGGTATGCCTGTAAATGTGCCGTCATTTCTGAATGAGTGGCAGTAAAGGCATCTCTCTGTCTCTGTATCACCCTGAATTTCACTGACAATTTCCGGATCCATGTGAAGGGCATGGTTGAAATTCATGGGCTGCGTCTGTTTTGAATACAGCAGGGCCGGAAAGAAAAGCCATCCGATAATCAGGGCAGGAACAAGCCCTGCCGCAAAATATACAAGCCCTATTTTAAAAGAAGAGGAAAAAATGGTCTTAACTAGTGCCTTTATTTTATTTATCAGAGATAAGAGCGGTCCTTGACCGGGTGTTTTTCCGGAGGGATCTCTTTGGTTTTCCATCTGTTAAACCTCTTTGGGTTGAATAATATACTGATACTTAATTAAAAAAATCTTTTCGGGTATGTATCCGCTCATCACTTTTTTGTCAAGGTAAAAGCCCTTTAATGATTAGATGAATTTTAAGGATTTAGAGGGGGTTTGACTGTTTATGAATGAGAGAATTCTCCAGCCTTTAGCTGGAGAATTCTCATATCAGACAGGTGTTGATAAAAGCCTGCTAAAAGCTAGATTCTTGGAAACTTCCTCATCCTTTTCCTGCGTCTCTTGGCGGCCTTTGCCTGTTTTTTCTTTTTCTGAATACTGGGTTTGTCATAGTAACGACGTTCTTTTATCTCTGAAAAAAAACCCTCTTTTGTAAGTTTTTTCTTAAGATCCTTAATTGCCCTTTCTATCTGATTGTTTTGTACAATAACTTTCATATTTTCTCTCTTTTAATAATATCTCTTGTAAACTGTTTGTTAAATAGAGCCATTCAATTATGTAATCATGGAATGGCTTCACTGTTTAACAGTGAAAAGTAAAGGTAATATGGAATATTTCTTATATGGATATTACCTCGCCTCTGCCCTGTAACCTATTAAATGCATTCCTATCCTTTAAAAAAATGCAGGGGAATCCCGACTCAGCGAAATTAAAACAGGTATGTTTTAAAACGCATGAAGTATTAATTGGAATCACCCCCTTTAAAATAGATTTGACAGATAGTGAG
This sequence comes from Deltaproteobacteria bacterium, assembly GCA_016931115.1. Classification (GTDB taxonomy): domain Bacteria; phylum Desulfobacterota; class DSM-4660; order Desulfatiglandales; family HGW-15; genus JAAZBV01. The sequence goes on from JAFGFM010000217.1 coordinate 41,127, forward strand.
GTTAAGGAGTAACTATCTGAAAATATTAAAATTTTAATAATCGACTATTCACTTGCGATTTTAAAAAACGCAATTATATGAAAATATTCATGAAAGTCAACAGTTTAATTAAAATACCCCTACATGTTTTCAGCTATTGATACGACCCGGTCACCCAGCATGTTCACATAGCTGCCTGACTCATTATCATACCAGCCATATATGACTGCCTGGGTGATTGAGACCTTGGCATATGGCAGATCCATTTTAGAAATTAATTCCGGCGGTATGCCTGAGACCTTTTTAAGGTCAATGGTGACATCAGCGGTTCTGGTATGGGTCTCATTACCCTCAATGATGGCCGCTGCCTTTGGCACACCTATGATATCGCTTGAGACATTCTGCTTCTCGGTATATTGAAGATATTTATTAGGATCATTTTTTGCGGTCTCTCGGTAAATGCTGTTTATGGTATCCCTTCTTATGGGCTCACCCGGGTCCTCCTGCAGGTTCACCACCATTATTATGAGAGACCCTGTTGTAAGCGGAACACGTACAGATTCCGCAATAAAGCCTATCTGTTTCATCTCTGGTATCACATGTGCAAGTGTGCCTGCTGCGCCCGTTGTTGTGAGTATGATATTGTTCATGATGCTTCTGGTCTTTCTCAGGTCTGTAGCGCCTGCCTTGGGCGGTTTATCCAGCACCTCCTGTGAGCTTGTCATGGCGTGAATTGTCGCCATTGATGCTGATAGTATTCGTTTTGGCCCGTATGTATCCAGAAGGGGTTTGATCATATGTGCAAGGCATGTGGTTGTGCATGATGCGTTTGATATCAGATTATGACGCCTGGGGTCATATGAATTTCCGTTTATCCCCATTACTGTTGTTACTGCATCTTCAGGCATGGGCAGGCTTTTATCCTTGATCTTGAAGGGCGCAGATACTATTACCTTGTGAGCGCCTGCCTCAAGGTGCCCCCTTAATGCGCCTCCCTTGCTGTCACCCGGTTTTGTGGGGTCTACAAACTCACCTGTTACATCAATCACCGCCTGGACATTATGATCCGCCCATTTTATCTCCCTGGGGTTCCTGCTCTCCTTAAGAAAGGTGACCTTTACACCATCAATATTCATAACCCCCTTTGATTCATCCATCTCCTGAATAACGCTTGATGCATTGTATCCGTATAGGTGTTTATGCAGCCAGCCATATGTGGAATCCCTTTCTACATAATGGGCAAGGTCTTCCATAGAGTTTCCCACTGATCGCCCCATGTTTACAACTATCTCCCTGAAATATTTCCTGCCTACATGGTGCCAGAGGGTCAGTTTGCCTATTCGGCCCAGGCCGTTGATGCCAAGTACCAGGTCACTTTTTTTTGCATACATCCCTTTTTGTTCCATTTTTTACCTCCTTGACATTTCTTCTATTTCAAGTTTACCCATATATATTGAACCTTCTCTGCCATCAATGCTCAGCCAGTCACCGGTTTTAAGGTGAATCTGTTCTATGGAGCAGCTGCTGTCACGCTCCATGCAGACCAGATTAGGGCTTCCAACCACACAGGTCTTCTCCAGCCTGTGCGCAACTATTGCCGCATGGGAGGTTGACCCTCCTCTTGCAGTGAGCAGCCCGTCACTCTCAAATATCTCCTGGATATCGTCAGGGACAGTATCTCCCCTCACCAGTATCAGTGGTGTTTCAGGCTCGGTTTTTCTGTATGCCCTGATCTCCTCAAGGTTGAATACCACCCTGCCGCTCATTGCCCCGCCGCTTACCCCTATGCCGTGCCCTATAAACCTTGCGTTTGTATCAGGTTTGCCGACAAATGATAATACCTTTTTCCCATGCCTGATTGCCATATCACGTGTCTGGAGGAAATAGAGGTCCTTTTCTTTACTTGATTCAAATGTAAACTCCATCTCCTGTGGGCTCCAGTTTTTCTCATATATAAGCTCGCTCGCACAACTCTTCATGGCGTTGTATATCTCAGGAAAAGAAATCTGTAATGAACTCTCTACATCCCTGTTTTCAATCTCAGCCTGTCTTTCTGATAGAGGAAGGGTATTCACAAGTCCTGACACCACATCCTCTCCCTGGTTGCCCAATGTATAATCACCCCACAGGGTCACAAGGCCGCCTGAAAGCCTGGGATTATGCGTAAAGAGAACACCTGAGCCTGAATCCTTGGCCCTGTTGCCAAATACCATTGACTGGATAATTACTGCTGTTCCCCAGTCATCAGAGAGCTTCATGATTTTCCGATATGCCTTTGCCTTGCCTGTGTTCCATGATTTGAGCACTTTGTCTATTATGATGTAGAGCTGCTTAACAGGTGATTCTTCAAGCATGATACCTTGCCCGGAAATAAAATCCCTGTACTTAAATGCAGTCTCTCTCATCTTTTCACCAGTAAGGTCTATTTTATGGAGCACATTGCGCTCCTCCTTTGCCCTTCCGATAATATCATCAAAGTCATTCCTGTTCAGACCGAATGCCATGCCGTATGACTGTAAAAACCTCCTGTAGCAGTCCCAGGCAAACCATGCATTCCCCGTGATATTAATTATTCCATGTACTATCTCTTCATTGATTCCAACATTCAGGAATGTATCCATCATGCCGGGCTGTGAGATAGGCGCCCCGCTTCTTACAGAGAGGAGCAGGGGTTTTTCAGGGTTACCGAAAAATCTCCCTGTCTGTTTTTCAATCCCTGATAACTCCCTTTCCACCTGTTTTCTGAAATTTATCTCTGCGGGCTGGTACCCCTCTATTATCTCCCAGTACCTGTAGACCTCTGTTGTTATAATAAAACCGGGAGGGACCCTGAAACCATTCTCATGCAGGCTTACAAGGTTATACCCCTTGTTGCCCATGTGTATTACCCCTGAGACAGAGGGGTTGGGGGATGCTATGGGTGAGATGGCCTTCTGTGGATCATAATTGAGGAGCAGGTGCAGTTTTTCATTGGGCAGTTCATCAGCCTGCCTGAAGAGTGTGCTCATGATCCTGGTCAAAAACAGATCAAGCTGCTGAAGGCCCAGGGCAAAGGCTATCCTTTCCCTTAAAAAGACCTCTGACACCCGGTGAGTAAGCCTCTCCCTTTCAAATAATTCGCCCTCTGGGTTATACTTGGGCAGAAGTGATTCTTTGGGAAGCTTTGTTATAATTTTTGTCAGGTTCTCTTCATGGATGGAGTTAAAGTAATCATTTACAAGGTTGCTCACTGCCTGTGAAAATCCCCTGAAGATATCGATAAACTGGGTGAATGTAAAACCCCTTACCCTGAGCGAATGGCCCAGGAGGTCAAGCTGTTTTTCTATCTCTGATGAGATGATCCCGTCAAGCCTCAGTGCCCTGTAAAAGAGTATCAGGTAATCATTGATCCTGAAAAAGGTCTCACGTGTGATCAGAGCAAGGTCAGTCTCCTGCACAAGGTCATCAAAAAGGGTATTAACAAAGGATTCCAGCCTGAATGTCATCCCCAGGGCATCAAATTTTTTTTCATGATAACTGCCATACATGGATGGTATATCAACTGTAAAGTGGCGTTTATGATAGATGTCCTCCCTTATCTCATATCTCTCCTGTGAAAGTATTATCCCCTTTAATTTTTCAAGATAGGCGAGGAGATCATTTATCTTTGAATAGGGGTCTTCCTGTTTCAATGCCTCCTTGAGGAGGTTTATTTCAGGGAATGAGCCTGCTGGCAACTGGTTTACATAGCCTTCCAGTTCAAGTGAATCAATGGAATATTTCTGCACAAGGAGCCTGTAGAAAACAACAGAAAGCTCAAGCCTCTCTTTATCAACAGGCTTGATGCCGGATATCTCCTTTATGGCATTTATATCAAGATCAAGGAGATCCTTTATGTTATGGAGCCCTTTCTTTTGAAAGAGTTCATTAATCAGCAAGTGAACACCGTCAAAATAGGGGCCTTCCTCTTCGACCTGCATGTATATGTCAGGTGGCAGGTACTCCTCAAGGCCATCTCTTTCTTTTGTGAGCCAGAAATGGAGCATTGACTCCATCAGGCCAATGATCCTGTTGCTGCTTTCAACATGGCTCTGCTTGCGCAGAAAGTGTACTAGTGCATCCTTCCTGAAGGTTATTTCATCGAGCCTTGTTGATATATCCCTGAGCTGTCCCTCTGCGCCTATTTCATTAAAATAGGCTGGAAAGAGCCTGGTAAGCTGTTTAATAAGGTTGTATACGCCTGCAATATCACTGTTCAAAAGGTTTGTGATATCCCTGGGAAAAAGGTCAGTATCCTTTATATATACCCCCCCGATAGAGAGATAGATAATCATGGATGATAGCAGCTTTTTTGACCATGCAGGGTTTATTTCAATGATCTCAAGCCATGTCCTGATATTGAGGATATGGGCCATATTGACCTTTGCCTGCCAGTCATTGCCAACCCCTTTAAAATCAGGGGTCTGAAAGCCCAGCTCCATTACGCTCTCAAGAAAAAAATCGACCAGTTCGCTTTCGTCTGTCCTGTAAATGGCATTCCCCATATTCCCTACACAGTTAAGCGCAGTTCCAGGGTAGAGGTTTACGCTCTGCTTCAGTATTCCAAAGGTCTTGAGGATCAAAGGCTGTAGATTTTTGGGCTTTTCAGTGTTTATAAGCAGGGTTAAGGTCCTGTTTACCTCCCTGAGTGTCTCTTCATGTATTACATTAAGCCCGTCAGTATTCATGATATGAAACAGAAAGATGAGCTTCCAGTATTGCCCTCGCCCTGTTTCTTCACCCTTTTTAAAGAGCAACCTGGGGATATTCCTGTAATGATCTGCTATCTGCCTGTATCCGGGGAGGCTTATCAGTACCTTAAACAACTTCTTTTTATCATCTTTAAGATCGTGGATATTCCTTTCCAGTGTTTCCTTAAGTTTTTTCAGCTCCTCATGTGATACGTTGGCAAAAATCTCATCCAGATCATTTTTAGCTTCAACAGGTAAGCCGGCCTCATTTATAAACCATTCCAGAGGGTCCTTATGCCCTGCCCAGAAATCATATGATCTCTTGAGATACCTTGCAAGAAGGTTATTTGCAGCGGTCAAAACAGGATCATCATCAGTTATTTCAGCTAAGGGTGAGATGATCCGGTTTATCTGGTAAAAGCTTTTCACAAACAGGAGAAAACGGTCATCATTAAGGTCGCATATCTCTTTCAGGCCATGCTCAATTACCGGTAAAAAGCTGGCCAGGTCTTCATTCGCCTCATTGATAATCTTCTGAATGTATACCAGGAGGTTGTCAGCCCCATCCTGATAAACTGTTGTGTCCTGTGATTCTGTAATGGTGTCAAGAAAGATATCAACAAACAGGCTTGCGGCTATGGGCCCCTTTTCATGCCCCTTTAAAAGATGGAAATAATCAAGGGAATAACCCCTTGCCTCTTTTATAATGAATCGCCAGTTTTTGTATGGGTGGCACAGCTCTGTTATAAAGACCTTGAGGTTCTCAGTAATCCCGGTGTACCTTTCCATAACCTCCATAAGGATATGGTATTCCTCCCGGATGATCACATCAACCCGGCTGCTCTTTATATTTGCCTCAAGGGCATTAGACGGCATATATCTCTCCGTGTCTGGAGGTTGTTAATTTTAAATGGAAATAATTTTTAAAAGTGGCAAAAGTATAACAGATATCAGTTAAAATATTAAACCCTTTTTTAAAAGACTTCCATGATTCAGTCCCGCACATGCCCCAGTTCACATTATTATGCCTTCTTTAATCCTCTACCTCAATGGCCTCAACCAGCACCCTGGCTGTTCCATTCTTATAATATCCCAGTTTTTTTGCTGCGCCCTCGCTGAGGTCGATTATCCTGTTATCCACAAAAGGGCCGCGGTCATTTACCCTTACTATTATTGACTTCTTGTTTTCAAGATTTGTGACCCTGACATAAGAGGGAAGGGGAAGGTACTTGTGGGCGGCGTTAAGACCGTCAGGGTCAAATGCCTCACCATTTGCAGTCATGTGGCCTCCCTTCTTTTTCATGGTCTCTTCGCCATACCATGAGGCAATGCCCACCTCCTTATATTCTCCTGCCTCTTTAAGGGACATGGGGAGATATTCCCTGCCATTAACAACATAGGGGGCCATTTTTACACGACCCTGCGCTATTGCCTCTTTTGGAGAGAGGCCATCAATAGACTCAAGTCCATCATTGGTAAAAGGCCAGTCAACGGGCGCCTTTACCACATTAAAGGTGAATTTCCCGATTTTATAAATGACCTTGCCTGTGCCATATATGGTTTTTGTTGCCAGCTTTGTCACCTTATACGGCGCTGTCACAATAAGATAAGATGTAGCAACAAAACCGCATGATGATAATAATAAACTGGAAAAACCTAAGACGAGAATTAGACAAAAGGGCCTGAATGTTTTTATTGATCTCATATCATTACCAGATTTAATAAAATAAATTTAAAATTACTTTTGAGGGTTTTTTGATCATTAAATAAATACAGATATTGGTGTCAATCAAATAGATCATTTAAACCATCCCTTTACTGTTGAGAATCAGGTTCATTCCTGTCAGTCACAAATGGTTCATCATATTTTTTTAAATTTTCTTCCTAAACACCCCATACTTTTTTATCTTTAGGTATTATTAAAATTCCTTGGGAAACTTTTTTAATACATACTTCATTCTCTTCGAATCGATATGTTTTTGGCAAACGAACTGCCTGACTTCGCCCTTTAATAAAGAATTTTGCAGGATCCATTTTGTCCCCCAAATCAGTGAGCTATACAGTTAAATATGACCGCTGAATTTAAATATCAAGGTCTTAAAAGTCTAATAATTGGGCACAGGCGGCGTTCTGGCGCGCTGCACATAGCCTGGAACGCCTGGTTCGCAATTTGTCTGCTCAAGCCAATTGTGCATCCGCAGTGATCCTCGTCTCCAGGTCATGGATGTCTACAATTTAAATCTGTCCAATATCAAGGGCTGACCCCGGTCTTCTCTGTAAGCGGTTTGGCAGTTTTTTGCCAAATCGGCTTAATGCAAATGTTATGAATTTTTATTTGTTTTGATTTGCAACGAATTCAAACCAGCTTTTTAGCTGGAGTGCTCTTTGCTTTACAATTGGTGTTATCAATCTATCTGCGTCGCCAGCTCTCATTAGTGCATACATCGTTCCCGTTTCATTTTTATATTCGATATCAAGCAAACTTGAATTAAAATCAATGTAACAGTTTAGCTTTTTGCCAAAAAAATATCAAAAACATTAAAAAAAGCTGGCGTCAGAAAACGAAGTATAGTATGTAGTCTTCA
>JAFGFM010000218.1 GCA_016931115.1 Deltaproteobacteria bacterium
AATCAGGTGCATGTCCTGGGCGTTGATGAGCGGTTTTTTAAGCTCTCACCAGTCGGGGATATCCCTGAAGGATTTGAGAATGAAAAGGCGCTGATAAATACTGCACTTGCCTCCCGTCTTAAGATAACACAGCAGAACGAATCTGAAGTTGTACTGCGAATTGATAACCCTTCTGCAATTTCACGCAACCTGGTTCTTGCTCCCCATAAAGAGAGTACCCTCTCCATAAGGCTTTTTGTTTCGGGGGTTGCAGCAGATGAACATTTCGGCAGGTTCAGCCTTGAGGCAAACCAGCAGGAACCCATGAATCTTTTTGTACCCATTGCCTGGCTTCAGAGGCAAATCAATCGTGATGGCCGGGCAAACCTCCTGCTGGTGGAGAACTATTCTCAGATATCAGTCGAAAAATTAAATGAAGCGCTTAAAATAGCCTGGCGTCTTGAGGATGCAGAGGCTGATTTGCTTGTCAGGGGCGAAAGCTCTCTTGAACTGAGCAGTTCAAGGGTTTTTATTGACGAATCTCTTACCGATGCAGCATATAAGGCCAGGCCCGATGCCACAGGGATTTTGACATATTTTGTAAATGAACTGAGGGCTAATGATGCCTATACCCCCTATTCCATGGTGACTGCTGTAGAAAGAAAAGGTGCATTTACCGCCATCTTACCTTCGGACATGAAGGATGATCAGATCGTTATCAACCAGTGGCTCGCTGAAGACCTGAACGCAAAAGTGGGAGATCAACTGACCTTAAGGTATTTTGACCCGGGCAGATGGCAGACCCTGGAGGAGTCTCAACGCAGTTTTACAATATGCAGGATAGTACCCATAGAAGGGGCCATTGCTGACCCCGGGTTAACGCCCGATCTCCCCGGGCTTTCAGATTCCGAAAACTGCAGTGACTGGGATCCTTCTCTACCCATTGATCTTGAGCTTATCAGAGATAAGGATGAAAAATACTGGGATGATTTCCACGGGACACCAAAGGCCATTGTAACACTTGCTGCCGGAAAGAGCATGTGGGCCAACACCTATGGCAACCTTACCGCTTTACGTTTTACTGAGGGATTATCAGAGCTGGATAACCTGACTGAAAAAATAAAGAGGTCTGTTGATCCGGCCTCTTTTGGCCTGTCAGCAATACCGGTTCGTGAGATCGGGATGAAGGCGAGTGAAGGGGGCACAGATTTTGGCCATCTATTTTTGGGGTTAAGCATGTTTTTAATCTTCTCGGCCATCCTGCTGACCTGGCTGCTTTTTGTCTTCAGTATTGAAGAGAAGAAAAAACAGACCGGTATGCTCTTAGCCATAGGTTTCCCGGTAAAAAGGATTCAAAAACTTTATCTTTATGAAGGATTGTTAGTGGCTCTGTCTGGCGCTGTTGCAGGAACCTTTATTGCCATAATATACACCAGGCTGCTTGTTTGGGGCCTTTCAAACGCATGGCAGGGGGCAGTGGCCGGTATGTCAGTCCGTTACTCGGTCACTAATCATTCTCTTGCTACTGGTTCTGTGACAGGATTTTTGATTGCTGTTGTTGCAATGATCTGGACATTGCGCATACAGATAAAGGATAGCGCCCACGGCCTGTTGAGCGGAGCCGGATCATCTCACGATATTTCCGGACTTCATACAGCAAAGAGCCTGTGGCCTGGCAGAGGATTGTCTATAATCTTCTTTGCCTGTGCCATGCTTCTCATAATCGTAAGCAGATCAACCGGAAGCATCACCATGTCAGTAGCCTTTTTCGGGGCAGGCGCACTCCTCTTAATCTCAATTATGACCTGGATGAATTCAGCGCTTGCAGGTCTGGGATTAAAATCCGGCATTTCAATCTGTTCATTAAATTCCCTTGCGCTCCAGAACAGTGCGCGAAGACGGGGACGAAGCCTGGCGGTTATTGCAATGCTTGCATGCGGTGTTTTTATGGTTGTTGCAGTTGGGGTAAACCGGAAGGACCCAGGGGCTGGGGCAGAGAGACGTGAATCAGGTACTGGCGGATTCTCATTGTATGCAGAATCTTCAGTGCCGGTAATGCAGGATCTTAATTCGGAATCAGGCCTTGATGACTGGGGAATGAATCCTGATATATTAGAGGAGACGAGCTTTGTCAGCTTCATGGTACGCAAGGGTGATGATGCAAGCTGTCTTAACCTGAATCGTACACAGGAGCCTCGAATCTTAGCTGTTTCCATTGATGAACTGGCTGAGAGAAAGGCCTTTTCCTTTCAGGATATTGTGGACATGGCGTACCGCGAAAAACCCTGGGATATTCTGAAGCGGGATTATGGCAAGAGGGTAATTCCTGCTGTAGGCGATTATCCGACAGTCTACTGGGGACTTGGAAAAAGGACAGGAGATATACTAACATACCATAACAGGAAGGGTGAGGAGATAAGATTGGTTATTGCCGGTATGATCAGGAGTTCAGTTTTACAGGGAAACCTTATTATATCTGAAAAGGCAATGGCACAATATTTCCCCGAGGTGGAAGGCTATGGGACATGGCTTATAGATACCCCTGCTGCCGCAAAAACAAAGGTGTCTGAACACATCACGCAAAGAATGGCTTATGCAGGGGTTTCAGTGCAAACCGCAGTTGAAAGACTTGAAAAATTTGCCCGGATGGAAGAGACTTATCTGTCCATATTTCTTATGCTGGGAGGGCTGGGGCTTATGCTGGGCTGCACAGGTCTTGGATTGATAGTTGCCCGCAATCTTATTGAAAGGCAGGGAGAAATGGCCATGATGAGGGCGATTGGTCTTAGTAAAAACACCCTCCTTAAACTGGTTTGTTATGAACACCTGTATCTTTTAGCCGCAGGAATTATAACAGGCCTGATATGCGCTCTTATTTCTGTTATACCTGCGATAAGTGCAGCAAAAGGGCAACTGCCCTTTAATCTTCTTGGGGTTATGATTCTCTTAATAGGTATCAGCGGTGCTGTATGGGTGGTCATTTCAACAAAGGTTGTTTTGAGGGGGGAGATATTAACCTCTTTGCGGAATGAGTAGAAAATAATTTTTACACCGTGGATTAACACTATGATTGAACTTGAACCCTTTAATTTGTTATTATGAAAATATGAAACTGACAAATAAACTCATAAACCTTTTACCTTTTTTCCTCGTTATAGCGGGAGGCGTTTCACTCCTCTCATTACTACTCTTGCAGGGGCGTGGAGCAAATGTATCACTGCGGATACCCATCCTGGAAAACAGAGAGAGTTTATCGAATGATTCTGTTCCCTTTGAAGGATCGTTGATTACCTCTGATGGAGTTCCTTCAGCACTGCCGGGCTCATGGCCTGGTTTCAGGGGGGCGAACCTGGATGCAATTGTATCAGCGGAGCTGCCAAAGCCTCTGAATCTCAACTGGGAAATAAATAAGCCTGCGGTACTGTGGGAGGTGGGGCTTGGTGAGGGTTATGCCGGGGCAGCAGTCGCAAACGGCCGTGTTTATATACTGGACTATGATCAGGAAAAGGAAGGTGACGCCATCCGATGCCTTTCACTTGATGATGGTAAAGAGATCTGGCGCTATTTTTACAGGGTAAAGATAAAACGAAATCACGGTATGAGCCGGACTGTGCCGGTAATTGCCGGAGATTCAGTCATAACCTTTGGGCCCAAGTGTCATGTCGTGTGCCTAGATGCGGTCACTGGAGAGTTAAGGTGGAAAAGGGATCTGGTAAAGGATGATGGCGCAGAGGTGCCTGCATGGTATGCAGG
>JAFGFM010000219.1 GCA_016931115.1 Deltaproteobacteria bacterium
CTGACCATTGTTTGAACAGTATCAGCCCCCACTCCCATAAACTTCTTGATACACCGGGTTATCTCAGTTGAAGGGGCAAGGGCCGGGCTGAAATCCATACCGGTTGCCAGGCGGAGTTCATCGATCCCTGAGCTGTCTGATACCCTGCTTGTGGCCACAAGTATGGAACCATCATCCCGGTTAAGGGGAAATATCTGATGTCTTAAGAGCAGCCTGGCAGGAAACCGGCTTAGAAATGCACTTGATGAACTGTACGCTTCAAGATTGATATAGGGATAAGAAAATTCTTCAGCCAGAAAACGGAGGAGCTGTTCTTCTGTAAGCGAACTACCCGAAAGCAATGCATTTTCAAGGTAATCTCCTGATGCCAGTTTGTTTAGAACGGCTGAGGCCTCGTTATTGTTAAGCAGTCCGTCTTCAACCATTTTTTCGATTATAGTGTTCATCTTCACCAAATCAAGGTTATGTTATTAACATCGAAGTCAAATACCCATCCTGTTGCTTCAGAATAAACCCATCAATCTAGTAATCCCGCTGAAATGAGAATGGCTTCCTGTCTCACTGTAAGGAGTTCTCTAAGCTCCTTCTGTGCAGCCATTTTCTCCTGTTCTGCTTTTTGGCGTACCTCGCGGACTTTATTTACTGCTCTTTTTATCTCATCTGCGGATGAACTTTTACTGTCCAGCACCTTTTGAAGATCCTCCATGCTTGTATCACCGCTGTTGGCCTGAAGGCCAGGATTAATTTTTCGCCCTGGGTTTGTTCCTCCCTGCATGCCCTGCATGCCGGGTCTGTTACCACCAAACATCCTTAATGGATTTCCCCTTTGCTGAAAAGAGAAGGATAATACCTTTGTAACCTTTGGCCCGATAACCTTCCATTCATCATCACTGAGTTCAAGGGTTTCCTTAAACCTGTCACCCAGCATTTGCTGCATCTGTGCCGGATCACCCATCATCCCACGCTGACCTGCTGGGCGTTGACCTGCACCGGCATTCTGCTCACCGGATTCCTGCGCAAACGCAGGAACCGCAAATCCTGAAACAATCATAAAGATAATTATAATTCTCAAGAATGTTTTCATTTTTCCTCCCTAATTTAACAGGTTAAGTAATACATTGATGTCCGGGGTATAAAGCCCCCGATGCCAGTAATGTTAAATTGTCGATAAAAAATAATAATTTTCTAAATTCAGCCCTTTTCTGATAATTAAAAAGCAAATGTCGTGCCGGTAAAATATCCAACACACAACCAACTGATATTAATGTCTATTTTCACTTTAGATCCATATTTATAAAATCTGTTAAAAAACAGGAGCCCATAAAGTGGATACTTTTTATACATGGAAATTACATTTCAGGTAAAAAGTATACAGGCAATATTACATTGAACCTTTCCCTGTAAAATATTCCGGTGTTCTTTTCAAGAATCAGGATCAAATTAATCAGTAAAAAGAGGGATTTTGAGGGCGAAATATTGTCCGCCCTTTGATTTCATTGATGACTAATTTATATTCCCGGTTTTGGCGCCAGGGTAATCCTGAACCATACCTCCAGGGAACCATTATCTGATCCGCCCATCAGGCCACCAGGCCTGTGTCCTCCTCCCATGCCACCGCCAATTCCACCCATACCACCGCCTCCCATAGGCCCGCGGCCGCCCATGTCACCACCACCTGGCATATCACCACCCCCTCTTCCGCCTCTATCCATGCCTCCTCCACCCATTCCCTGAGGCGGGCCTCCTCGCTTCATACCACCGGTCATTATACCCATACCTATCTGATTCAAGGCAGATGGCGTGACAAAAAAGGCGGTGTTCTCTTTTTCAAAATAAGGCATCTTAAGTTCATAGATGAACCTATTCCTATCATCTATTCTGCTCTTCACCTCTATGCCCATTTTAGCGGCCTTTTCAAGGTTACAGGCATAACCCTCATCCTCTTCGCCTGTCATAATTTTCAGCATGGTATCCATTATCGGGCCACGGGGCGCTGTTTTTGAAGCGGGCATTTCCTTTGCTTCCATCTCTTCAGGCGGGGGAGCGGATATCTCTTCGGGCGTCCCTGGAGGCAGCCCGGGCATTTTGCTATCTCTTCCAGGGGGTGCAGCAAATCTGCCAGGGCCCCCTCCCGCAGGAAAGCAGAGCCCCAGTTCCTTTTCCTTGCCGCCCTGTTCATTGAACCAGATGGTCAGCCCCATGCGCTCTATCTCTTTCTGTATGTCCCTGTCCATTGTCTGAAAATGGATATAAATATTTTCACTGTCATTATAAAACCCCAGACAGCTTTGAGTCTTTTCGTCATAAAAATATGGATAATTGGCCCAGTCTATATCATCCCCATCAATTACAATCTTTTTATCAAGCCATTTACTCTGGAGCTCCACAGGTTCTTTGCACCCATTTAAAAGCACAACAAGAATAATCAAAAACAAAATTGAGATAACTTTTACTTTATTGTTTTGAGCCATATTTCTCCTCTGTTACTTTTAAATACGGGAATTTATGTCCATACAAAATAATTATGTTTCCCTTGCGCCCTGCGCCTGGAGCCTTGCGCCCTTTCTATGAGATAGTCGTTACTTATATGAGAAGGTTACATGATTAACATCTCATTTCTTTATGTTATCAAGGATTACATGTTCTTTTACGAGCCAGAATCCCCCATGCCTCATTTCGATAAATTTTTCACCGTCTATTACAATCTCCTTGCCTGCATCCGAATGTATAAAATCCATTGCCCTTTTGAATGAATCAAGATCGTCATACCACATCTCAACAATGCCGTCTCCCTCGTATTCCAGGCCAGGCATATCAACAAAATGGTTCTGCACATACCTTCTTACACCCGGTATAAGCCTTGCTGCAAGCGGTGCATGCTCTTCCTTCCAGTACCTGTTGTATTCCTCCCTTGTCATTCCTGTTTTTCTGTGAGCTAGCGCAATGGATTTGATCATGATAAAACCTCCTTTAATATGGCTGGATTAATGTACCAAACAACAGGCACTTTCAGGCTATTGGCATACTTTGTCAATCCCATATTTTTCAACTGCCATTCACCTCTTGTAATTATCATAAACTTTTTATATCCTCAGTATCATACAAATACAGGGGCTGTGCCCCCTGTACCACCCTTTCATAAAGGAGGAAAAAATGGATAACTGCATTTTCTGTAAGATAATAAAAGGTGAGATACCGAGCTTCAAGGTATATGAGGATGAACTGGTATATGCCTTTGAGGATATAAACCCTATTACAGAGGGTCATACCCTTATTATCCCCAAAAAGCACTCACAGGATCTATGGGAGATAGAGGCTGAATCCCTTACCGCGGTTCATCTTGCATCAAAAAAGATAATGGATGCAATAAAAAAGGTTCTTAAACCTACAGGCGTTGTGGCAATGCAGCTTAATGGAAAAAGTGTTGGGCAGGCGGTATTTCATTACCATCTTCATCTTATGCCCAGATATGAGGATACCCCACCGCTTCCTGTTGCACGGTGGGAGTTGACGCCGGGGAATATGGATAAGATCAGGGAGACTACTGAAAAGATCAAGGCCGCGCTGCGTTAAAATATCCGGGGTGGCTAGCTCTTATGCATCATGTAACTCACAACCTTTTCAAGGCCATCCAGTGTGAGTTCAAACATGGGGAATAATTTCCCCCTATCAATGGACATCCGGGTAATGAATAAGAGGTGTGCCTTTTTGTGAATTGAAGGCGGGTGCTTGATCCCTTGCCCACTTTTTGGGGAAAATTCCATCATTTTTTTAAAAAAGATTACTCATAAGGTAATGAATAAAATCATTTATCTTTTTCCTTTTTTAGAATGAAGCTGCCCATAAAAACATTTTCTTTCACTTCTTGTTTATTTTGCATAGTTTGCATACCGGATGGGGTAGCAAAGATTGGCTTTTGAATATATGAGAACGTTAACTCTATTTTATCACCTTCTATCTCTCCTTCGTATTTAATATTCATTCCCGGTATAGGTTCGGATGTAAAATAGATTTTTTTGCCCTTTATTTCTATATTTTTTAATTCTACCCATTCATCAGGTCTTGCAGTTGCATCACAGGCGGTTCCTGTTAGTAAACAGCCATCATTCTTTATTCATAACGTAATGCATGAATCGGATTGGTTCTGGCTACTCTTGAGGTATTACCTGCTATTGTAAACCATGCAATAGCCAGCGCTATTACACCTGAAGCAATACAAATAGGAATCATTAACAATGAATCGAATCTGTAAGGAAATCTTTCAAGCCAGCCCTGCATGGCGTATATGGCAACCGGCCAGGCAATAATGTTTGCTATTAGAACAGGTTTTATAAATTGCCATGTCAGCAATTTTACTATATCTCTGACCTTTGCGCCCATGACCTTTCGCATGCCAATTTCTTTGACCCGCCTGTCTACTGTAAATGACGCCATGCCATATAATCCCATACATGAAAGAAAAACCGATAACAGCGCAAAGGTTATTAATGC
>JAFGFM010000220.1 GCA_016931115.1 Deltaproteobacteria bacterium
ATACTCTGTCTGAATCGTTCACGATCAAGGTTGATTGATACTCCCGCATTAAAATTTGTCTTAACAGTTATGCCTTTTGGAGGCTTTGTTTCATCCAGAACATCCCTGATCCAGTCATCAAGGGTGGTAGGATCGAGTGCAAGCGCCTTTATCCTGGAATAATTAAGTAGTTCATCTATTATCAGATCACATCTTTTGATATTCCTTTCAGCCCGGTCAAGGGCGACAGTGACCTTTTCATCCTCTCCTTTCAGACGTTTTCCAATGGCAAAAACAGAAGTCCTTATTGTACCCAGAGGGTTTCTTAATTCATGGCTTACAGTTGCAGTAAGTTTGCCCAGGGTAGCCATCTTTTCACTAACAAGCAGTTCTTTCTGTGCCTTTTCAAGACTGGCTGTACGTTCCTCAACCATTTTTTCAAGACTCTCTCTGTAGTTATCCAACTCCGCATCGATTCTTTCACGCATAAGAAAATTTGCGAATATTTCAGCTACGAGTTTAAGTCTTCTTATTAATTCATCTGTCCACCTTTTTTCATGGGTAAGTGAAGCAAAAACCATACTCCCTACAAGAGTATTCCCGGCAATAAGAGGCAGCATAAGTATTGATCTTGTACCTTCATATCTTACTTTCTGCGCCCATAACCTCAAATCATCCGGCAGGGTTTCATTTATGCTGTCAAACTTGATATATTCCCCATTCATAAGATATTTTTCAAGTCCATATCTTCTTGTTGCATTACTAATTACCTCTGGAAAGGCCATTGGCGGTGGGGCAAGATCAGGGTTTATATAGGTACATAAAAATTTAAATAAACTAAAATCCTTCTCATATTGACCTATCGCACATCTGTCAACATCCATTAATTGGGAAAATCGTTTAAGCCATAATTCAAGTTCATTTTTAACATCTTCAATCTTTACATTAATCAATGTTGCTGAGAACTCTGACACAAGTTCCTCAAATTTTAAACGTTCCTCCAGCTCTTTTTTTGCCTGATTCAAATCAGAAATATCCCTGGTAAAACAGAAAAACAGCCCTTCATCAGGTAAAAAATTGGTACTTATTTCTACATCAAATACTGTTCCATCTTTTCTAATATGTTTTCTTTCGTTATGAGATGAGCCTCTTGAAATAGAGTCAGCCCCATCTTTTTCTATCTTCTCTGGGTCTTTTGTTGAATCGATATCAGAGATTTTCATACTTGTAAGTTCATCATGAGTGTACCCCGACATCCTGCAATATTCATCATTTACAGCAAGGATTCTCTGATTGGTATCAGAAATCCAGAAACCAACATTTGCGGTTTTGATTATAGAGGTATACCTCTGTTCCAGTTGTTGCCTGCGCTGCATTTCAGATATGAGCGCATCACTTGATCTTTTCCTTAAAATGGCATTGGCTATTATCTCTCCGATCAGTTTGATCCTTCGGACAAATTCATCTGACCAGCTATGTTCTTTTGTGTATGTGGCAAATGTAAGATTTCCAATAATCTGATGCTCTGCTGAAAGTGGGACAATCAATATGGATTTTGTCTTATGTCTTCGGATTATTGTGTCATTAAATATAGGAGGTAAATCATCAGGTATCTTTTTTGCCCTGATTATATCCCCTTTTGCCAGTTTATCCATGATTGATTGAGGGGCTTGATTACTTCTGTCTGTTGGGGGGACATCAATAATGGGTACAGTATAAGTAGAAACGGCATTTATGCGCTTATTATTATAATCATATTCGTTAACTATCCCTCTTTCCACTTCAAGAAACTCAACGAACTTTTTTACCCAGGGGTTAAAGTCGTTATCTATATTATCCAGTTTTAAATTTATAAGGGCGGCAGAAAATTCAGAGGTCAATTTCTCAAATCCAAGTTGTGCTTCAAGGTCTTCCCTGGCGATTTTCAGCTCGGTAATATCCCTTATAAAACAGCAGATAATACCCTCTTTTTCAAGCAGATTGGCGCTTACAAGGACATTAATTACCCTGCCATCTTTCCTAACATGACTGGTCTCATGATGAAATGATCCTATTTCAGCAATACTCCCTTTGTCATTATCTACTTTCTCAGGGTCACCTGATATGTCCAGATTGAAAATCTTCATGCTTAGTAATTCATTACGATTGTAACCTGTCATTTCACAATAGGCATCATTAACATCAAGGATATTTGCCTCCATGTCGGAAATCATAAAACCCACATTTGCGGTTTTTATAATAGATGAGTAACGCTCCTCTATCATTTGACGGCGTTTCATTTCATCCAGAAGTGCCTCATGTGACCGCATACGCAGGATGGCGTTGCCAACAATCTCAGCTATAAGCTTAATTCTTCTTATATATTCATCAGACCAATTATGTTCCTTTCTATAATAAGATATTGCTAGGTTACCGAATATCCTGTTGCCTGTTAAGAGAGGGACAATAATGAATGATTTGGCATTGCTCTTTTCAATGAAACTTCCAATAAACATCGGTGGCATATCTTCGGTAACTCTTTCTACTCTTATTACTCCTTTTTCCAATTCAGATATTTCCCCAGGTGGAGTAGCACGCTCATCCGGAACAGGAATATTTATTTCAGGGGTTGAATATTGCATCAGGTTTTTTATAATTCTGTAATTATCACTATATTCATTTACAGCGCATCTATCTGCATCAATGAGTTTAACAAATTTTTCAAACCATTTATTAAGCTCACTCAGGATATGCTCCGGTTGAATATTGATAAGTGCATTGGAAAATTCAGAGATAACCTCTTCAAACTCAAGCCGCTCCCTGAGATCCTCCTTTGCCATATTTAATGCTTCCTGGGCGCGCATGCGTAATATTGCACTTGCAATAATTTCCCCAATGAGTTTAATCCGGTTAAAGATATCATCTGGCCATTTTCGTTCTTTTATATAACCTGCAAATGTAAGATTTCCTATAATCTGACTTTCTGAGACAAGAGGTACAACGACAAGTGATTTTGTATTATGTCTTTCTATAATCCATCCGCGAAATGGATCAGGCAGGTCTTCAGGTATCTTTTCAGCCCGGATCATTGTGCCTTTTTTTAATTCAGCCATAACTGTATCAGGAATTTTAAGGAGAGTATCATGTGGAGAGGTCTCATTAATAGTCTCAGGAGCCGTATAATTTACCAGGGCTATCATGGTGCTATTATTATAATCATATTCATTAATAATACCCCTGCCTATATCAAGAAACTCGACGAACTTTGCAAGCCATCTTTTGAGTTCTTCATTTATCTCTTCCAGTTCAATATTCATTAGTGAAGCGGAGAATTCTGATACGAGCTCTTCAAAGGCAAGCCTTTCTTCTCTATCAATTTTGGCCTGTTTTTCTTCGGTTATATCCTTCATAAAACTGTAAAGGATCTCTTCTTTTTTATTCAAGGTGCTGCTTACAGAAAGATCTATAATATTGCCATCTTTTTTTCTATGCCTCACTTCATGGTGAACAGACCCGGTGGTTACTAATTCATTCAGAATCTTCTCAGGATCGGTGTTAAAGGAGATATCAATCTCCGGCACCTTCATGGCAAGAATTTCTTCGCGGCTGTAACCAGACATACGGCAGTATTCATCATTTACATCAATTATATTCTGCTCAATATCTGATGACCAGAAACCGACATTTGCATTCTTCACAATTGAAGAATATCTCTCCTCAAGCATTTCGCGGTGAGCTGTTTCATTTAAAAGCGTTTCATGAGAACGCTTACGCAGGATTGCATTACCTATCATCTCTCCAATTAGTTTAAGACGCTTAACCAGATCATCAGGCCATCTGCGTTCATTTCTGTAATTAATAATAGTAAAGTTCCCTATAATCTCATTGCCAGCAATAATGGGGACTATAACTATTGCTTTCACATTTTCCTTTTCAATTAGACCGCCACGCAGGCCTTGAGGAAGATCATAAGGTATCTTTTCTGCCTTTACACTTAACCCTTTTTTAAATATCTCATTAATGTTCGATGGTGTTTTGTGGAAATAGGTGAGAGGGACATCAATACCTGGCGCTGAATAATTAAGCAACAGATGAATCATATCCTTTTCGTATAAATGCTCATTTATCATTGCCCTGTCAGCCTTTAAAAACTCTACAAAGATCTTTAGCCATTTATTGAGCGCCTCATAGATATCCTCAGGGTGCATATTTATGAGTTCAGCTGAAAAATCAGAAATGAGCTCTTCAAACCTCAGTCTTTCCTCTTTATCCCTCTTAGACTGATTCAGTTCAGTGATATCCCGCATAAAGCTGAAAATAAGATCTTCTCGTTCAAGTTTGTTGATACTTACGTCCACATCCATAAAACTTCCATCTTTTTTTCTATGGATCACCTCACTGTGGATTGGTGTAAACTTATCAAAATCATCCAGGAGCCTTAGCACCTTTTCACTGTTAAATGAAATATCAATATCAGATATCTTCATTTTCAGGAGTTCGTCTCGGCTGTAACCAGACATGCGGCAGTATTCATCATTTACAGTAAGGATATTCTGCCATTTATCCGAGATCCAGAAACCGACATTTGCATTTTTAATTATTGTTGTATATCTTTCCTCCAGCATCTTGCGCAGTTCGGTTTCGGCAATCAGCGTTTGATGAGAGTACATGCGCAAAATGGCATTGGCTACAATCTCGCCGATAAGCTTTATTCTTCTTACAAGCTCATCCGGCCACCTGCGCTCTTTAGTATAACTGGAAAAGGATATGTTACCGAATACCTTTTCCCCTGATAAAAGTGGAACAACAATAAGGGATCTGGTTTTATGCTGCTCTACAAAAGTATTGGAAAATACAGGGGGCAGGTCTTCTGGTATCCTCTCTGCCTTTATTATCCCTTTTTCAAGTTCGTTAATAATACCTAAAGGCGCCTTACGCAGATCTTCAGTAGGGATATCGATACCAGGAACAGTATATTCAATCAGGACATGGACATTTTGCTGATTATTAACATATTCATTGATTAAGCTCCTTTCTACATCAAGGAAGATTACAATCTTTTCGAGCCAGCGTTTAAGTTCATCCTTGATATCATCCGGTTTAACATTAATTATCGCAGCTGAAAATTCAGAAACAAGCTCTTCAAACCTGAGCCTTTCCTCTTTTTCTATTTGCGCCTTTTTGATTTCAGTAACATCGCTGATAAAATTACAGACAATACCCTCTTCAGCAAAGACATTGGCGCTTACAGACACATCAATAAAAGCGCCATCTTTTCTTTTATGTCTGGTTTCAAGATGAATAATGCCATTCTGATCCACCATTGAAGTCCTTTCTTTAATAACTTTCTGAGGATCACCAGAGGCGTCAATCTCCCAGATCTTTTTTGAAAGGAGTTCATCACGGCTGTATCCTGTCATGCGGCAGTATTCATCATTTACATCTAAAATTGTTAAACTCGCAAAATCAGTTATCCAGAATCCTACGCTGGCATTTTTTAGTATGGAGGAATATTTTTCTTCAAGTATCTTCCTGCGATTAACCTCTTCAATGAGGGCATCACTTGAATGTTGTCTGATGATAGAATTGGCTATTATTTCTCCAATAAGTTTAACACGTCTGACCATATCATCAGACCATTTGTGTTCTTCTCTGTAGGTTGCAAAGGTAAGGGAACCAACTGCTTTACTGCCTGTTGAAAGAGGCACAATAATAACAGATCTTGTGTTATCCTTTTCTATTAATCCCCCTCGCAGCAATTCAGGGATATCATCAGGTATTTTTTCCGCCTTAAGAAACATCCCCTTTTGAAACTCCACGATTTCATTTTCCGGTATATCATAAAGCTCATTAAGAGGAGGCAAATCGATTTCAGGTACAGAATATTGCATCAGTACCTTTACTTTCTTTAATTCAATGCTGTGCTCAACAATAACCCCCCTGTCAACCTCCAGGTATTCAACAAACCTCTTTAACCAGTAATCAAGCTTCTGTGAATAATCATCAGGAGATATCAGTTCTGTTGAAAAATCTGAAATAAGCTTTTCAAAATTAAGTCGTTCTTCTAATTCTTTTTGTGTCAGGTTTATATCGGTTATATCGCGAACGAAACTGTAAACAATGTTGGGATCCTTTGAAAAAAGGTTACTGCTTATCTCAACATCAAAAATGGTCCCATCCTTTCTTTTATGTGACGTCTTTATATGAACTGCGCCCTCTTTAGAAGCAGATTTACCATCCTCAATTATCTTGTCCTGATCCATTGTGGCATCTATTTCCCAGGTCTTTTTGCCGATAAGCTCCTCACGGCTGTATCCTGACATGCGGCAGTATTCATCATTTACATCTACTATTGAATGGCCTGAAAGGTTGATAATCATAAAACCCAGATTGGCATTCTTTATTACAGAAGAATAGGTCTCTTCAAGATTCTCCCGATGTTCAACCTCCCTGATAAGACTTTTTTGTGAGCGTATGCGAAGGATAGCGCTTGCAATTATTTCACCTATAAGCTTAATTCTTTTTATCAAATTATCAGGCCAGTCAAGCTCTTTCTTATGGCTCGCCAGTGTAATATTCCCTATGGCCCTGCTTTCAGACATAAGAGGGATAATTACAAATGACTTGATTTTTTCACTTTGTGTCCATTGTAAAATCTCTTCGGGCAGATCTTCGCTTAATCTCTTTGCCTTGATAATAGTTCCCCTGTCATATTCCTTCATCATAGTGTCAGAGACACTGTAACTTTCTTCAAGAGGTTTCAGATTGAATTCCTCGGAGGTGTAACTCATTATAATTCTTACAGTGCTTTGATCCCTCTCATATTCACCAATTACACCTCGATCAACCTTAAAAAATTCAACCAGTTTTTTAATTAACAGATTCAGCTCATCGCTTATGTCTTCAGCTCTACTGTTTACGAGGGTATTTGAAAATTCCGAAACCAGTTCTTCAAATTTAAGACGTTCCTCAAGTTCTTTTCGGGCAAGATTAAGATCAGTTATATCCCTCATAAAACTGCATACAATGCCCTCTTCTATATAAAGATTGCTGCTCACATCTACATCAAAGAAAGTGCCGTCTTTTCTTCTGTGTCTGGAGAGATGGTGATTCACACCCGATCTATTAAGATTACGCCCTTCTCTTTTAACCTTATCCTGATCAAGAGTAGCATCAAGCTCCCAGATCTTCTTTGAAATGAGTTCTTCGCGGCTGTAACCCGACATGCGGCAGTATTCATCATTAACGTATACTATTGCTCCCTCTTTGTAATTTGTAATCCAGAAACCAACACTGGCATTTTTTAGAATATTTGAATATCTCTGTTCCAGTATCTCCCTGCGTTCAACTTCATCATTTAGTTTTTTTTGTGAACGCATGCGCAGGATGGCATTCGCAATTATTTCACCAATAAGTCTTATTCGTCTTATAAGATTATCAGGCCAGAATCGTTCATGCGTATGACTTGCAAGTGTAATATTACCTAAAACCTGATCTCCGATTTTAAGAGGAACAATGAGAAATGATTTTATATTGTCTCTTTGAGCCCACTCAAGGATCATGGAAGGTAAACCATCATGTATCCGGTCGGCCCGTATGATTTCTCCTTTTACATACTCTTCCATCCATGTTTCAGGGATTTCATATAATTCTTCAAGTGGAGAGATGGTCTCCTCTTCTACAGTATAATGGAGCAGGACCCGTATCATATTTTGATCCGGCAAATACTCTGTAATAACACCACGATCAAGTTTTAACAGTGTTACAAGTCTTTTCAGCCACTGGTTTAGTTCTTTATTTATTTTATCAGGCTTTATGTCAATCAGTGTTGCAGAGAATTCTGTTACAAGCTCTTCAAACTCAAGAATTTTTTTGGGAATGCTTTTTTTTGTGGGTGAAGTCGATTTTCCGGGATTTTTTTCCTGAACTATCCCTGACCTCTTATTGCCCTTCTCTTTTTTAATGGCCATATCTGATCCTGTTAAGGAAACATATGTTATAAAGAGAGTATATATGATTAACTAAATTAGAGTCAAGAATCTTAAATTAAATTATATCTATCCTCTTTTTTATTACTGCATGGATGGGTGCAGTTTTTACAGTCACCTGAACACCTTCGGCTACCGTTCAGACCGCACATGAGGCCGCATACACCACACCCGCTGTTTGGCTCTATGCCAGTGCCGCTTATCCTGAATGATATATAATACAGATAAGAATACATTATCAATTTACTATACATATTAATATACATTTTCATCCATTAAACATCTGAATTCCCCTTTATAAGGCTTTTATTTAAAGTGCCCTATCGATTTTAAATCTTAATATTTACAATTATTTTAAGATGTTAAAGGCATAGCATTCGAATTGGTCAGGTTTTAATTCTTTTTTGGCATAAAGATTGAAGTGGATATGGGCAAGGATAACGTATAGTCAACTTCAGGGGTTTAAAATAGGAGAGTGCCATGAAAAAATTAATCTTTATAATGATATTTACAATAGCGTTCATTTCTATCCCCAATACAAACTCGGCAAATATAAATACGGGTACAGGGGCCATGATCAATACAACAGGGGATGATACAGGTATCAAAGCACAGGCAGCCATTAAAAGCATAGTTATCGATAATGCCACAAAGGTTGAGAGGATCAGGCCCAATCTTGTTACAGAAAAGGCGACCAGTCTGAATAAAAGATTATCAGTGCACAGGGTACCTGCTGAAAAACGTGATAAACTCTTTGGTTTACTGCTGCTCGCATATGGAGGCAAAAGATGAAAGGCAGAATAGCCATATCAGTTTCAGCTATCATTTTTTCTATGCTCATTTCAGGATGCGCTAGCGTTAAGCCCAATTTTTCAAACGCTAACATTACAGGATTCAACAATTCATATAATATGGGATATATGCGTCCTGGTAATTATTCCTATGAGCCCTCTTCAGGGAGATTAAGCAGCAGCGATAACAGCCTGATAAACATGAAAAAAGACAGCCTGAAACTCTCAATATCATTTCCTCCTTCAGCCAGACTAGAATTCTAAAGACCCTCATCCTTTTTTATATCCTTAATATTTCAGTTTCCCTGATATTCATTCTCCAATAGTACCTTGCTATTTTTATAAACATACAATATTGATTATGAAATAGAATAGATTTCAAATCATAAGGTAGCCAAGGAGATATCTGCATGTCAGAATTAAATTACAGCAATTCCCTGCCCGGTGTTTCTGATCCGGGAGAGCCAAAAATGCATTTCTGTTTTGAAATAACGCTCACCTTTCCAAGGGTACAGAATATCAATAATATGCCCTCAGGTGCAGGTCGTGGGGCCGTCTATCTGGATCAGGGCGTAATCAAAGGACCTTATCTGAATGGCAGGATAGTGCCCAGCAGCGGTGGTGATTATGCCATGTTCAGACCGGATGACACAGTAGAACTTAATGGCCGTTATATGCTTGAGGCAGATGATGGAACGTTAATCTATATGCAGAACCGCGGATACCTGTGGGGAAGATATAAAGACTCCATGAAAAAGATAAAGGCATGGATGTTTGAAAACGGGTCAGAGGTATCTAACAATGAATATTACCTTAGGGCAAATCCGGTTTTCGAGGTGGAAAAGGGTAAATATGACTGGCTCACACGTTATGTTTTTGTAGGTATTGGTACACGTCAGAAACTCGGGAACACTATCAGATATTATGCGCTTCTGTAATAAATATGCCCTGCTTTTTTTTGTACTTCTTTTCTCCCCTCCCCTTTTCAACTGCGGAGGAGATAAAGAGATGCAGCAAGAGATCGAGACACGCACATGGGAGGCAATGGGGACACAAATAAGCATCAGCCTTTGCGGGGATGATAAAGAGAAACAGGGTGTTCTTTTTGATGAGATTGCCTCCCGTGTAAACCATCTTGAAACCATACTCAGCTCACACATGCCTGATTCAGAGCTTAACCGCCTGAACAAACTACCTGTAAATCTGAAGATGAAAATATCGGATGAATTGTGGGATGCTATCAATGCGGGAAAGAGCTGGAATGCCAGAACCCTTGGCGTATTTGACATTACCGCAGGCCCTCTTATAAAGATGTGGAAGGCTGCCGGTAAAAACAGGCTTTTACCATCGGATCAGGAAATAAAGAGAGCACTTGAAAAGATTGGTGCAGAAAAGATCACTCTTGAACATACAGATTCAACCGTGTCGAAAAATGCAGAAATATCCATTGATCTTGGCGGTCTGGGCAAAGGTTTTACAGCAGATAACATTATTGATCTTCTTAAAGGTCGTGGAGAGAAGGCAGCGCTTGTTGCCATGTCAGGTGATATAAGGGCAATGGGCAATCGACCGGATGGTAGACACTGGCGTGTTGGTATACAGGACCCGCGTTTTCCGGAAAATCCTGATGCGCTTGTGACTGTTGTTGAACTCACAGATATGGCTGTCTCCACATCCGGTAATTACAGACGTTATGTGGAGATTAATGGCAGGCATTATTCCCATATTGTTGACCCCAGAACAGGGCTTACAGCAGAAAATGTCCCAAGCGTCTCGGTTATAGCTCCGGACACCATTACAACTGATATTATGGGTACAGCGTTGAGTGTACTCGGTGTTAATGAAGGCCTGAAACTTGTTGAATCCATGAAAGGGGTTGAGGCCCTTTTCATGGAGGTGAATGATGCCGGTGAATTAATACTTACCCGCAGCAGCGGTTATGCACATTATGAGGCTAAGTGACACGAAGAACTAATTAGTGTCCATTCAGAAAGCTACTTTAGTTCCCTGATCTTTTTTATATCATCGGTCTTGCCAAGCATTATCAGTATATCACTGTCTTTAATAAGAAAACCTGCCGGTGGGACAAGGATAAAATTATCAGGAACCAGCTCTTTTATCGCAATAATATTCACATTATATCTTGCCCTCAGATTCAGTTCTGCAAGAGTTTTACCTATGAATTCCCTGGGTGGCCCCACCTGAACAAGATCATAATCATCAGCCAGCGGTACAAAATCCAGAAAATTTGGCCTTGAAAGGCTGCGTGAGACCCTGATTGCCATGTCACGTTCAGGGTGTATGATCTCCTTTGCACCAACGCGTCTTAATATCTTGCCATGATCTTCATCAATTGCCTTTGCAAGA
This sequence comes from Deltaproteobacteria bacterium, assembly GCA_016931115.1. Taxonomy (GTDB): domain Bacteria; phylum Desulfobacterota; class DSM-4660; order Desulfatiglandales; family HGW-15; genus JAAZBV01. The sequence continues at coordinate 11,105 of JAFGFM010000220.1, forward strand.
ATATTTTTTACACCCATTTCATGCAAATAAAGGCATATGAGGAGACTTGTGCTTATTTTAGTGCCGGTAGATACAATAACCCCGTCCATGCTCTCAAGGCCCAGGGCACTTAGGGCCTCTTTATCTAAGGCATCCAGCACAATAGCCTCCGTTGAATATGGATCAATAGCATGAACCCTTGCCTTGTCACCGTCTATTGCAATAACCTCATTCCCATCTTCATACAGCGCCTTTGCAGCATGAAACCCAAAATTACCAAGGCCTATAACAGCAAATCTTTTCATAATATACCTCTCTTTAACCGATCATTATGTTTTCTTCGGAATATTCAATCCCGTTTGAATACTCTTTCCCGATAAAAATATAGGAAAAGGTAAGAACCCCTACGCGACCTACAACCATCATAAAAATAATCCATGTTTTGCCCCATGTTCCAAGAGCAGATGTAGCACCCATGGACAGCCCTACTGTGCCAAAAGCTGAAACCGTTTCAAAAAGATATGAAAGAAAGGAGCCCCTGTATCCTGACAACTGTCCAGGCGCAGGAGCCTCTCCAATAAGTAGAAAAAATAAAACAATCCCGATGACACTTATTGATATAAATATGAGAAATATACTTCGGTTAACCGCATCAAAGGGAATACTCTTTCTGAACATGTTTACATGAGAGTTTCCTCTTATCCTATGAAAGGTAAAAGCCCCGAGCAGTGCAAGGGTAGTTGTCTTTACACCTCCCCCGCAGGAGCCCGGGGATGCGCCTACAAACATCAGAAAAATCACCAGTATCAGGGTGCATTCCCTTAATGCGGATATATCAACCGAATTAAAACCGGCAGTGCGGCATGTGACAGACTGGAATATTGAAATCATTACCCGGTGTGAAAAGGAGTGTGTATCCTTAAGCAATTCATGTTCAAGAAAAAAGAACAGGATGGCGCCAGCAGAAATAAGTAAGACAGTGGTGACAATAACGGTCTTTGTCTGAACAGAAAGTTTCTTACGCTGATTTTTTTTTCTTCTGAACCATAATTGAAGGTCATAGAGTACAGGGAAACCAATACCGCCTGAAATTATCAGCATGCACATTACCACATTAAGCATTAAACTGTTGCTGTATTGTGTCATGCTGTTTGGAAACAGTGCAAACCCCGCATTGCAAAAGGCCGATACTGAATGAAAGATTGAAGTATAGAGGGCATTTATGAAAGGGAGTTCCTGGCTCCAGTGAAGAGTCAGCAGGAGCGCTCCAGACACCTCTGCAATAACTGTAAAAAACAGGGTACTTTTAATAAGGCTAAATATGTCTTTTCGCGGTGTGTGTGCAAAGATATCCTGCATGGCCATACGCTGCCTGAAGGAAACACTTTTTCCGAGCCATCGAAAGAGCAATACCGAGACGGTCATTACCCCGAGGCCGCCAATCTGGATCAATGAAAGGATCACACACTGACCGAAAATGGTGAAAAAACTGCCTGTATCCACAACCACAAGACCTGTAACACATACAGCGGATGTTGATGTAAAAAAGGCATCAACCCATGATATAGAGCCTGTTTTTACTGAAAAGGGCAGCTTTAAAAGCAGGCCACCAATAGCAATAGCCAAAAGAAAGCTGAGCAATACAAGAGCTGCAGGGTGCAGCTTAAGGATTTTATTACTGAAATTCATGATCTGTTTTCCAGGCTTAGGTAGTTTTCGCAGAACATGTGGCTTTCTGTTTCACAGAGCTGCCTGAGTCGTCTTCCTCCAAGCACCATCCTGTTATACCATGCTTTGCATACTGTCAACTCGTTTTGTGAGTATATATCTAAATAATTAATGAATGGGCACATCTGTAATATTTGTCGTTCTGGTGAATCGTTTATTTTCATATTGTTAATAAGTTCCAATATTAAATTCAGATCTAATTCTGCACTTCCAATATACCGGGTATAATCTACTTTTGCGTGTGCCAGGTCCTCTAATAAGCCGCGGTGTTTGGTATGAAGGATTGCCAGAATAGTAATATTTTTCGTAATACTGTTTTTCTTTAGAATTGTGCATAGTTCAATAAGGTAATTAATTTCCGAAGCGGCTAAGTTAATAAATGAAATAACAATTATCTGTGGTTTCTGTTCAATAGCCCAATGTATACAAAGAGAAGGGCTATTTACCCATTTTACTTCCGATGTAATATTGAGTAATATATTTTTATCTATATCACATACCAGTAAACTAACAAATTTTCTTACCCTGTTTTCACTTTCTAATACAGGTTCCATACACTATCCTTTTTTCCTAACATTTTTCTGCTGTCATCCGCAATCTTTATTATACTGGTAAAGACAATGATCAGTTCCATACGTCCAAGGAACATTGCAATAGTCTCAGACCACAATGCAATATCGGCCATTTGAGGACTGGTTACACCTATGGAAATACCGACAGTCCCAATTGCTGAGGCAAACTCAAATAGTGAGTCGGATAGGCTATAACCGCAGCTACATAAAACCATTACGCCAAGCACATAGGTCGCCATGTACAGAGAAATAAAGGTCATTACCTGCCTTACCTTTGCGTCATCCACAAAAACCTGTCTGTTTCCTTCCCAGACAGGACGTGCAAAAACAGCAGTAGTTGGCAATAAATAGCTTTTTATTTCCCAGTAGAGCATTTTCAATAAAAAGTATATCCTGAATTGTTTGATGCCACCGGCTGTGGAACAAGTTCCCCCTCCAATCATCATTAATATAACTAAAAGAAATATACCTAATGCATTCCAGTTATTATATGTAACTGTTGAAAAACCTGTTGTTGTGATAGCCGATACAGCCTCAAACACAGCAACACGTATTGGCTTTTCTATGCCGGGAAACAGTGCGCTGCTGGTCAATATATACAATAATGCAACTGACAATGGGATTAAAACACCCATCAGGCGTACCTCACCATTCCTGGAAACGACACGGAATTCTCCACGCCACAAATACCATGCTGTGACAAAGCTCAGGTTCCCGAGGATCATCAATATTACAGACACGGCCTCTATGGTGGCAGAATCCCAGTACCCTATGCTGTCATACCTTGTCGAAAACCCGCCTGTAGAAACAGCAGTAAAAGAATGGTTGAAGGCATCAAAAAGGGACATGCCTGAAATATGATAAGCAATAATTCCGGTTATTGCATATAAGAGATATATTATAAGCACAATGCGGGCTGACCGCCGGACATTGGGCACAAGTTGATCGCTTCTTCCCTCTGCGCTTGATATGCCGACACCAGTTGGCCCAATGATGGCAGACATCATTATAATAGCCAACCCTGCGCCACCAGCAAGCTGGATTATGCTTCGCCATATCAGGATCATTTTGCAGGCGCTGCTTACATCAACTACAGAGAGCCCTGTAGTTGTCCAACCGCTTACAGATTCAAAGAGAGCCCTTGAATATGGGATACCCAGCACAGAGGTAAATGGCCAGGCAGAAAATAAAATGACAATAATCCAACTGAATATTACAACTACCCCACCCTCCTGAACCGTGAGTGTTATACTGTACGGCGGGTGGAACCATTTCCACATGGTAATACCGATAAGAGAGAGATAAATAGATGGTATGATAAAATCCCATGCATGATTAGCCTCTTCAGGAAATGAAAAAAGGATCAGAATGGGTGTAACCATTACAAAACTTGACAGAAACAGGATCATACCAATAGAGGAAATGATCCCTGAATAACGAGTCATAAGAAATTCCTTTTCACGCAAGATTACACCTCACTAACTCCTTTCACCGGTTAATATTTTTATAACAGTACCGTGGTTTTCAGGAAGTGTGATGATAATTATCCTGTCATCAGGTTTCAAATCATTTGACCCATTAGGTACAATAGGCATATCATTTCTTATTATTACAGCCACAAGGGAGTTTTCAGGCAACCTGATATCTTTCAGCGCCCTTCCTGCAACAGGAGAATCATCATTAATGATAACTTCAGTTACATTTACACGACCTTCACCAACAGGTAACAGGTTTGTGATCTGTTCAAGTGATGCCCTCTGTTCGATAAGGCTTCCGACTATCTGTGTAATTGAAAAACCTGTTATACCCAGCTTTTCAAATACCTCCGCATTATCAGGATCATTGGCAAGGGCTATGGTTCTTGAAACACCGAACTTAATAGAGGCCAGTTGGCAAATAACCAGATTATCCTGATCATCGGGAGTAATGGCAAGCACAGCATCAGCCCCCATTGCACCGGCATCCTTTAATATTTCAGAATCGCTTCCATCTCCGCATATTATGCGGGCCTTTAACTGCCTGGCCAATTGAATGCATTCTTCTTTGTCCCTATTGATAATGACTACATTATGACCCTGGGAGATAAACTTCCGGCTCAAAAAATAAATGGTCTTTCCATTACCTATGATAAGCACCTTCATGATTTTTCTCCATCCATATTCAGGTATCCATTTTCGACAGCTTTAAGGAACATCTCTGCCGCCATTGAGGTCGGGCATATGGTATCAATATGCAGATGAGCGTAAACCTCTTCTCTCTTTGGATCATAAACCCTTGCCAGCACCTTCGGGACATTGAAAACCTTCTGAGCAACCTGAGCAACCATTAAATTGACATTGTCTTCATGTGTGGTTGCAAAAAAGATATCAGCCTTATCTGCCTTTGCCTCCCTGAGCATAGCAATTTGCGTTGCATCCCCATGTATCTTAAACCCGCTGAAGTCTGAGGAGAGGTTATTGAAGGTAGATTCGTTTATATCAATCACCACGATTGAATTTCCGATTCGGCTCAGGTGGTTTGCCAGATAAGAGCCTAACCTGCCGCAACCCACTATTACGATATATAAATTATTTCTCATTAGGATCATCTCCGGGCTTTTCCAGGGGCTGCCTCGCAGCACCAAAATCTATCTTCCCCAGTTTGTACCATGATGTGATACGCTCCAGGTTTACCATAGCCGGTTTGAAGGTCGGTTCTATATCCAGTGCCGCCCTGTAGAATTTAATTGCTTCATCACTCTCTTCGGTGATTTCATGCAGGGCGCCCAGCAGGTTATATGCCTCAGGCATGGCAGGATCGAAAGATATGGCCTTTTTTACAGTATCACGGGCAGTCTTGAAATTTCGGTCAGAAATATACCTTTTAGCCAACTCTATTAATGCATAATAATCATTAGCATTTTCCTCGTTAAGCTCCTCTCTTGCCAGTACCTGTTTAGCCAGGTTCCTGATTTCAACTGGTGTAAAAGGTTTCTGGATGAAATCCACAGCACCCAGTTTCATTGCCTCAACAGCAGATTCTATTGTTCCATGAGCAGTAATTATAATCACACGGATTTTCGGCCAGCGTTTATTAATTTGCCTGAGTACATCCATGCCGTCCATGCCAGGCATTTTCAGATCAAGGAACACAATACCAAACCCGCCTTCATGCAGCTTTATGAGCGCCTCCTCACCATTAACTGCTGTATAAACAGGGATCTCAAGCGCCTCAAGTGATTGTGAAACAGTCAGGCGTATATTCTTTTCATCATCAACTACCAGGATAGAATTTTTTTCCATTTATCTCTCCTCTTCCGCTACAGGTAATGTGAATATAAAGGTACTTCCATGCCCTGTTCCTGATTCCACCCAGATGCGCCCCCCATGCGCCCTAACAATCTCCTTGCATATGGCAAGCCCAAGCCCTGTACCCTCTGATTCATGCCCCTTTACCTGTACAAATTTGTTAAATATTTTTTTCTGATATTCTGCCGGAATACCTGGCCCATCATCATTAACTGAAATATGTACTGTTGATCCTACCCTGTTGGCTGTTATGTTTATATGCCCGCCATTACTGACGTATCTGAGAGAGTTTGAAACCAGATTTGTCATAACCCATGTTACCTTATTGGCATCCGCATGGATATCAGGTACATCTTCATTAAGCCTGGTCATCAGGTTAACTCCCTTAATATTCAACTGGCTTTTAAAGACCTCTTCAACATACTTAAACAGTGTGGAAACTGACACCCTTTCAAAATCGAGCTTTATCCTTCCTGTCTCCATTTTTGATAGATCAAGCAATTCACTTACAAGGCTCTTCAGCCGGTTGACATCATCATTTGCAGCAAAAAGAAGGGTGGCATCACGGCGATCCAGTTTCTGCACAGTATGCTCCATAAGAAGGGCAATACTCATACCAAGACTGGTAAGCGGTGTACGAAGTTCATGAGAAGCGGCCATGACAAACTCTGTTTTAAGCTGCTCAACCTCCTTCATGCGCGTGACATCTCTCAGTAATACTACTACCCCTATCAGTTTGCGGTCTCTGCCACGAATCGGTGTAGCAGAGAAGAAAAAATAGGAAGGTTTTTTCTCATCAGACATCTGGATTATACGCTGCTCTTCAGGTATATCAGGCTGGCTCCCAGTCTCTATGGTTTTTTTTATGAATTCACAGAGGTTGTTCTTAAACAGGATATCTGAACACATAATTGAGGAAATCTCTTTATACCCCATTTTTAGCATCATCCTGGCTGCCGGATTTATGCCGGTGAGTTTCAGATCAGTATCAAAAATCATTAACCCGTCTTCAATACTGGAAAGGATGGCATCACCCTTGTTTTTTTCAGATATTATCTGATCAATATTGATTTCATGATATTTAAAGAGCTGGGAGGTCATCTGGTTAAACTCATTAGCCAAAATGCCAAGTTCATCACCTCTAGTAAAAGGTATCTGAACAGAATAATCACCCTTGGATATCTTGCGTGACGCATCTACAAAAGAGCTGAGAGGACGGGTAATCCTTTCTGCAAGTATCAGACTTAAAACAAGTGCGAGACTGAGGGCTGACACGGCTGTGATAATTGTTGAAAAGATTGCATGTCTTGCCATATTATTAGCCTTGGAACTGGCATTATACATTGTCCCTTCATTTAGCTGTCTCAACTTTAGACATGATTCACGTACCTTTGTAAATATAGGGTGTATCTCTTTAATGTAGATTGAATAAGGGGTGTTAATTTTATTAATCCCATTGTCTGTTAAAAGGGTTAGTGAAGAAAATTGTCTCCGGTATTCTGCATATTGTCCATCGATGGATCGAACCAGTTCAGATTCTCCCTCTACTGTAATGTTATCTTTTGCACGTCCAAGCCATTCAATAAACATGGCCTCGTTTACTCTGTATTGATAAAGGCCTTTTTCTCTATCTCCAAGAAACATGGCTAATGCCCCGCTATTCTGCTCTTCCAGCGCATTGGTCATATTCACGGAAGCCAGGATACTCCGATAGTTTTCCCTTAATATTTCATCTGTTGCTTTTCCAAGGGAGACAAGGTTTGCTATTGCCCAGGCTATAACAAGCCCCATGAGGATGAAAACCACACCATAACCAGTAAGTATCTTTTTTTTAAGCCTCATGAGATATCCCCTGTTAGAGGTTAATAAATATATCCATTGGGAATAGCAGTTTCCCAATACCTGTAATCAACTGTAGTAATTACAGGCAAACTGCGTGCCATTAACAATAACTGATTGATTTATATATTATTGTTTATTTCAGGATGATATTCAAGGTGTTTGAAAATGAAGAAATATTGAATTATGCAATAAAAACGATTTGCAAAATGCAATACCTTCAGTCGATCTGATATTTTTTGCGCTTACGCCATAATGTTGCAGGGTCTATTCCCAAAACCCTTGCAGCCTCTTCAAGTGAATTTGTACTGAGAATGACTTTTTGCATGTGGTTTTTTTCTATGTCAGCCAGATTCTGTAGATTCATAGCAGCACCGGAGTCCTTTTTGTAATCTTTTATTCCTCTTGGGAGATCATCTGCTATAAGCTCACTGCCACGCGCCATTATTACACCGCGCTCTATTACGTTGATAAGCTCCCTGATATTCCCGGGCCAGGGGTATTCCTGCATGATCTGCATGGCCTCGGATGAAATGGCCTGGATGGCCTTTCCATTCATACGATTTGCCTGTTTAATATAGTGTTCAGCCAGCAGAGATATATCTTCAGCCCTCTCTCTGAGCCCAGGAAGGAAAATCTCAAGCACATTGACCCTGAAATAGAGATCTTCACGAAAGGCGCCATCCTTTACCAGTTCATCGAGATCCCTGTTTGTAGCAGCAATTACACGCACATCCACCTGTTGAGGTACAGGGTCTCCAACACGTTCAAATTCACGATTCTGTAAAAAACGCAATAGCTTTCCCTGTATTGAAGCAGGGATTTCAGATACCTCATCTAAAAACACTGTACCGCCCTCTGCAAGTTTGAGTTTTCCTATCTTGTCGCGAACAGCACCTGTAAAGGCGCCTTTGATATGTCCGAACAGATCGCTTTCAAGCAGGTTTTCCTGAAAACCGGCGCAGTCCACAGTAACAAAGGGTTTACCCGCTCGATGGCTCCATTCATGAATAAGATGGGCCAGCAGGCCCTTTCCTGTTCCGCTTTCACCTGAGATAAGGACAATTGCATTGGACTCAGCTGCCTGTCTTGCATTCTGGAGAATTCTTCTCATTTTGTGGTTTCGAGTAATAATACCACCTTCCGAAAAAATGCCTTTAAGTGAGGCTATTTCGGTTTCAAGTGCATGGAATCTTTTAATCCTTTCTATTACAAGATCAAGCTGCCCGGGGACAAATGGCTTTGGAAGATAATCGAATGCCCCCATCTTAACCGCACTAACAGCGGTTTCTATGCTTGCATAGGCTGTGATCATCAGAACATGGGTTTTAATGCCACTTGCGATGATTTCCTTGAGCACTGAAAGCCCATCCCGATCAGGTAGTTTCATATCCAGCAGCACCAGATCAGGCCTGCTTTTTTGAAAATATTCAAGCCCCTGAATACCTGTATTTGCACTAACTACCTCAAGGCCTTTATCTTCAAGATAGACCTCAAGTGTTGTAAGAATATTTCTGTCATCATCAATGATCAGCGCCTTTTTCATATCCATTTTCTCCTGCTGGTATCCAGAAAATATGGGAGATGCTCCCCGCGTTCATGAAGCATCTCTATGCTCATCAGGAGTGAGGTCATTGGCGTCTTTAACTGATGTGATATATCGGTAATAAACCTCTCCCTTGAATTATTAATTCGATTTATATCATCGGCTTTTCTATCTGTTTTTTTCATGATTATAGGATTGACTATACCTATTGGGTAAGGTCTCTTTATAAAATGTTATTAGATAAAGCAGTACTATTATTATTTGCTTAACTCATTCTTTTTTAAATTTAATTGTTAATATTGATGGCCTCGTAAAAAAGCTGATTCTCACACAAAGACACAAAGTCACAAAGGAAAATACTAAAATAAAACTATTTTTCTTGGTGTTCTTTGAGGCTTTGCGTGATAACTTACCTTTTTACAATGTTGTCAATATTGATTTTTTTTCGCGGTAGTTTACTCTTGAAAATTTAATTATGCAATAAACTTATAAAGTTGGTTCAGAAATTACAGGGATTTACTTCCGGTATGGTTTTTGTGCAACCTTGCATCAACTCATAAATCTCGTCACGATTTAATGTCTCTTTCTCCAGGAGGGCATTGGCTATCCGGTGAAGTGTTTCAAGGTTATTCCTGATAAGCTGTGATGCATTCTTATATGCGGTGATAACAATCTCACTCACCTCTTTATCTATCATATTTGCTGTCAATTCACTGAAATCTCTCTGCTGGGTCAATTCCCTGCCCAGAAATATCAGCTCATCTTTACTGCCATAGGATAGAGGCCCCATATTTTCACTCATGCCATGCTCGCATACCATCTTTCGTGCCAGATCAGAGGCCCTTTTTATATCCTCCTCTGCGCCGGTTGTCTGAATATTAAGGGCAATCTCTTCAGATACCCTGCTGCCCATTGATATACATATTATGCCTTCCAGATAATCGTACTGATAAATATGTTTTTCATCTATGGGCAGTTGCCAGGTAAGGCCAAGCTTCCTGCCCCTGGGAATAATCGTCACTTTATGTATTGGGTCGGTGTTGGGAAGAAGCATGGCCAGCAGTGCATGTCCTGCTTCATGATAGGCAGTTGTCTTTTTATCCTGATCACTGATAACCATACTTTTACGGGCAGCCCCCATCATTACCTTATCCCTTGCCTCTTCAAAATCAGCCATTTCAAGACTCTCTTTATTTTTTCTTGCTGCCATCAGGGCTGCCTCATTTACCATGTTTTCAATATCAGCTCCTGTGAAACCGGGTGTCCCCCTTGCAAGGATATTTATGTCAACATCGCCTGACATGGGTGTCTTTCTTGAATGAACTTTTAGTATCCCAATTCTACCTGATATATCAGGTACAGGAACAACAATCTGTCTGTCAAACCGCCCCGGTCTTAACAGCGCAGGGTCAAGTACATCAGGTCTGTTTGTGGCAGCAATAAGGATTACACCCTCATTTGATTCAAAGCCGTCCATCTCAACAAGAAGCTGGTTTAGTGTCTGCTCTTTTTCATCATGACCACCACCCAGGCCAGATCCCCTTCTACGGCCTACTGCATCTATCTCATCAAGAAATATAATGCAGGGTGCATTCTTTTTGCCCTGTATAAAAAGGTCCCTTACCCTTGAGGCGCCAACTCCTATAAACATCTCAACAAAATCAGACCCGCTTATGCTGAAAAACGGCACACCTGCCTCACCGGCTATAGCCTTGGCCAGCAGGGTTTTCCCTGTGCCGGGGTCGCCAACCAGTAGAATCCCCTTTGGGATTCTTCCCCCGAGCCGCGTAAATTTTTTAGGGCTTTTAAGAAAGTCTATAATTTCCTGCAATTCTTCTCTTGCTTCATCAATTCCGGCCACATCATTGAAGGTGATCTTTTTTTGAGAAGCAGACATGAGTTTTGCGCGGCTTTTTCCAAATGAAAATGCTCCCCCTCCCCCGCTCTGGTTCCTTCGCATGAAGAATACCCATACCCCTATCAATAGAAGCATGGGTAACCATGAGAGAAGCAACATGTAAAACGGATAACCTTTTTGAGGAACTCCCGATATATTAACCCCTTTGTTTTTTAACAGTTTAATCAGGCCCGGGTCCTCTGGTGCATGTGTAGAAAAAGGTCCCATGGATGAAAACCCTGATATATTGTCTCCCTGTATGGTTACCTCACTGATATTTTCATTATAAACCATGTTTAAGAATTCGCTGTAATCCAGTGATAGATTAGCGGCCGGTTGTTTGAATTGCCTGAAAAGCGAGAACAGGACAATTGCGGTAATAATCAGGATAGCTGTATATTTATATTTTTGATTCAAATTTATATTCCCTTAATGAAATTTACTAACATGACAAAAGACTTTATGCACCATTTAAAGCCATTTAATATTTATTAATTGACTGAATGCATAGAGCTAATCAATTCTTTTACATCAACAGTCACTATTCCGGTTTTAATATCGGATATGCCATATGGAATAACCATGTCATTATTGTGAAAAATCGCTCCGCAGGTATAAACAACATTAGGGACATACCCCTCTCGCTCCGCCTCAGAAGGAGCAATTAAAGGCTCTTCAAGGCGCGCAATGACCTTTTCCGGGTTCTCAAGATCAAGCAGCATCGCACCGATACAATACTTGCGCATTGGCCCGACACCGTGGGTAAGCACAATCCAGCCCTTATCTGTTTCCAGAGGTGACCCGCAGTTACCGACCTGAATAAACTCCCAGGGCCGCGATGGTTCCTGAATGATTCTGCTCTCCTGCCAGAAATGGACATTGTCTGAGAGCATGATACGATTATTTTCACCGTCCTGGCGTGAGAGCATAACGAACCTTCCATTGATTTTACGCGGAAAAAGGGCCATCCCCTTGTTTTGTATTGCCTTGCCGTTCATGGTAGTTATTTTAAATTTTATAAAATCCTTTGTTTCTATAAGCTGAGGGAGGATTTTAAACCCGTTGTAGGCAGTATATGTGGCATAATATGTAAATTCACCAGTACCATTATGAAATTGAACGAATCGGGCATCTTCAATTCCCCTGCTTTCATTTTTTGAAACAGGGAAAATGACCCGTTCAGAGATGGCATTATTTTTATTGAATGCAACTTCATAGTTGGAATTGGCAAGCCAGTACATGGTTTTAAAGGTCTGGTTCTGACGTGCTGCCGGAAAAGCCGGAGATTCCTTAAGGTTGTTGATTTTCTGACTTAATTCATTAAAGGTAAATTCTTCCGGCAGTTGTCCAAGGAGATGTGTTGTCACCTCGTTGCATGCCTCCATTTCATTCAGCTTCAGATGAAACAGATATTTTTCGTAGACCGGATCCAGGCGAATATCAGGTCTCTCTACAAAATCACTGGTCTTATCAAAAATGACCCTGTTATCAGAGTCAAGTATTCCGCTTCGAAATACAATTGACGAAATATGGCCTTCACCGGTCGCCCTCAAGCTCATGATAAATCGCAGACACCCCTTTTTCAGATTGCTTTGATCAGGGTGGAGCACAATGGAAGGGTTGAAAAGCGCAGCGGATTCAATGGCATATTCCATTGTAAAACAGGCGCCTATAAGGCTCTTTTGAACATCATTAAGCATTACATCCTGTGGAAGGTATTCCTTCACTTCATTCAGATGCCTCTTGAAAATAATTACAAGGTTTTTGTGCCGCCCTGAAAATTCTATCATTATCTGATTCAGTAAATTGTTTGCCTCTTTTCCTGATAAACCTGTTATTCTATTTATAATTTTATGTATGCGGGAAATGCTATCGGGCAGATGAAGCCTGGTGATCACCCGTGATGTATCGCCTTTGATTTCATGTTCCAGCCTGTTGACCTTCAGATGATTTCGATTATTAGAATGCATAATATTAATACCCCCCTTAACGTAATCCTTTGATTTCAACTAAGGCTGTTTCAGCAACTCGTCAGCATAAAGATTTTGCAATGTCATAAGTGATAACAGCCATTCAAGAGTGGACTCAGCGCCCTCATTCTGATTTATTCCGTCCGCCATCAGACCGTCACGGCAGCCGCCTGTTTTTGCATCATACAGCAGCATGTTGAGGTCATTGTTTCCGAGAAACCAGTTGAAACACATAACCGCACTTTCAATCCAAATTTTATCTCTGGTGACATTAAACGCCTCTACACATGCATCTATCATAGCGTTCGCCTCTATCGGCTGCTGATCAAAACGGGCCTTCAGGCCTCCTTTTTCATACCATCCATTGCTCCCTATCGGGGCAAAGTGGCCATCTTCAGTCTGTATTGAGAGCAGCCACTTAAGTGAATTAAGCCCCATATCGATCATGTCACTTTGCGGCACCCATTGACCGGAAAGCAGAAGCGCATGCGGAAGTTTTCCATTTGAATAATTCAGGCTATTTTCCAGCCAAGGCCAATCCTTAGTAGTGTTGTTTTTAAACTGGCTGAAAAGTCTTTCTGCAAGAATCTCTCTTATTCTGCGCACATCACTGTCACCGGAGAATTTTTTCAGGTAGGCATGCATGCCCACAAGACAAAAGGCAATGGCCCGCGGTGAAAGGAAGGTTTCAACAGCCCTGATTGCCTTGTTAAAAAGGGTTGTGCATATGGCAAGATGACCGGGATCATCAAGAAATGCGACAGACTTTCCAAGACACCAGATCACTCTTCCATGGGCGTCTTCAGAACCAACATCCTCCATCCATTCACGTGAATAGGTCATAAAATTTCTGAAGCGGCCATTCTTTTCATTATATGAATAAAGCAAAAAACCAAGGTAATGGCCTGTCAGATGAGAAAGCCCATGGCCGTTTATTGGCAGGTATTTCTGACCCATGGCAGCAACCAGAAGTGCCCTCGCATTATCATCAGTGCAGTAACCGTGTGTTCGATCCGGAATTGTATAATTGGCATGCTGCATTATGCCTGTATCATCTGTAAAGGCATTCATATGATCAAGCTTGAGCTCAGGAAGATCATAATCTGTTATAGCCTTGATGTTATCAATATAGGAATAGCGTGGTCGGGGATTTCTTGTCCGGTTTTGCTTTACTTCGCAAAATATTTGAAGATATTTTTTAGAAACCTCCTTCCAGATCGCCTGTCGACTGAATGTATAGGCCTTTTTTCGTATGCTGTGTCTCTCTACATCATTATCCAGAAGATAGTTGATTTTATCCGATATGGCATCCGGATTATTGAATGGTACAATTATACCACGTCCTTCAGCAAGCATCTCAGTGGCATACCAGTAAGGGGTAGAGATAACTGCCTTGCCCGTTCCCATGGCATAGGCAAGTGTACCGGAGGTAATCTGCGCCTCATCCATGTAAGGGGTTATATAAATATCCGCAATGCCAAGAAACTCACATAACTCTTTCAGTTCTACAAAACGATTCTGAAAAATTACATGATCATTGATATCAAGTTTTCGAACAAGCTGCTGAAGCATGATGCGGTAGGCATCCCCCTGGGACTTAAGGATTTGAGGATGAGTAGCGCCCAGAATAATATAAACGATATCAGGGTGTTTTTTAATTACAGCAGGAAGAGCACGTAGTACATTTTCAATGCCCTTGTTTGATGAAAGCAGTCCAAATGTCAGCAGTACCTTTTTACCCTCCACCCCAAACTTGTCTTTGTTAAAGCTGGGATCTATAAAGGGTGTATCATGGATGCCATGATGGATAAATGCTATTTTCTCGTCAGGCACACCATAGATGTCCCTGAGAAACCCAAATGCCATATGGCTCATTACGACCAGTTTGTCAGAAAGATCAGCAAGCTTACACATAACGTCGCGATATTCAGGTGCAGGATCCTTCAAAACAGTGTGTAATGTCGTAACCACAGGCATGCGTAAATCACTTAAGAGCCCCAGCAAGTGACTGCCAGCCGAACCGCCGAAGATACCGAATTCGTGCTGTACACATACAATGTCCGGCTGACTTATATTGATAAATTGTGATGCGGTAATATAGTCATTCAATTTATTTCTATTGATCTCAAACCGAACCTTCTCTGGGTAATCGTATCCTTCGGGTATGTCGTTCATGGCTGTAACCCAGTTATAGATATCAGGAGCTGCCTTGGACAGCCCTTCAACCAGGTCAGTGGTAAAGGTGGCTATTCCGCACTGGCGCGGCTGATAATTACCGATTACTGCGACCGAGTCGATTCCATCATAATACTTACTAACATCTGCCATAAATTTTTCCTTTTACATTAATTCACTCAAGTTTGTTAAAAAATCAGGATAATAGAACATTGACCCGGTTAACCCCTATGTTAGCGTTGTTACCTGATATTCTGATTGTATATAACAGGGCTCAGATTTCTCAGAGACACCTTTCATCATAGAGACAAAATCAGCATATACCTTTCGATTCAGTTGAAGATTACGCCTGTATGAAAGATTGCTTATCAAGCTGATCTTCAGTTCACGGTGTTGAATGATATTTCTGAATATCCTGCCAATTATCCTGGGTATAGAATAAAAAGTACTATCGCATGAGGCCATTTCATCTATGATCTGCTCAAGTGACAGGTTTTTATATCGCGCCACAGGAAAGGTCAGGGTGTAATATTTCCAGTCTTCAGGAAACATATCAAGTGCAATACGTTTATCAGTTTTCATCTGATCCCAGAGGCGTGTACCTGGCAAAGGTGTGAGAAACAGTGAGTTAAGACAATCAACACCATATGCCTGTGCAACATCAGCTGTCTGTCTACCTATGCCTGCTTTATCAGTGTCAAGGCCGATGATAAAAGAACCCACAACAAATATGTTATGCCTTTGTATGCGCTTAACAGAAGTTTTAAAATCACGATTTTTCTGAAGGTTAATCTTTTTCCCGATTTCCTTGAGTCCCTCAATTGAGGGGCTTTCAAAACCAATAAATACACCTCTGCATCCCGCCTTCTCAGCCAGTACCAGGAGTTCTTCATCATCAGCAAAGTTAATGGATGCCTGGCCAACCCACTCTTTTCCAAGATTGGCCCATGCCATAACCCTGAATAACTCTTTAGCGCGTTCTATGTGGCCCGGACTTGTCCCGATAAAATTATCGTCAACAATGAGAACACGTTTTTCCTTTATTGACCTGAATTCTTTAATTACGTCAGGGATAGAACGCTGGCGGTATTTGGCTCCATTAAAGGCTGTAACGCTGCAAAAATTGCAGTTCATTGGACAGCCCCTTGTAGTTTGAATAGCGCCGAATGCATAACCTTCAGATAATAAATCATGGCGGGCAGCAGAGACATTTTTTATCTCTGCCAGACCTCCTTCATATATGTGCTGAAGTTCTCCCTTCTCAGCATCCTCAAGAAGACTGGCCCAGACACTTTCCGCCTCGCCTGTAACAACTGCATCTACCCGCTCCATTACCTCGTCAAGACACATTGTCGCATGAATGCCTCCCATGACTACAGGTATTCCCATACACCGATAATAAGCTGCAATTTCATAGGCGCGGTTAACCTGAGAGGTAAAAGCGGTAATACCCACCAGGTCAGGCGAAGGCATGGCCTTATAGTCCGGCATACCTATGTTCTCATCAATAATTGTTACATCCCACTCTTTGGGTGTCAGACCAGCAAGAACCATAAGACTGAGCGGTTTCCATACGCGGTATCTGTTCCATCGGCTCTCTCTGATATTTACAATACTAACAAGAGGATTGGATGGATTAATAAGATAAAGTTTCATAATACACTATTCCTCCCTTGTCTTTATTTATATATCCCCATGCGGGATTAACTGCATCGTGAGAATATTTATTTTTCTTTTTGGGCAATTGCTGCTTCAGTGGTCAGAAGAAGGCCAGCAATGGAGGCTGCATTCTGAAGCGCAAACCGCTCTACCTTGGTAGGATCAATAATCCCTGCATTCATAAGGTCTTCATATTCACCTGTTTCCGCATTGAATCCGAACCCATCTTTTCGATTAATAACATGCTGAACAACAACAGAACCTTCAAAGCCGGCATTATTAGCGATCTGCCTGAGAGGTTCTTCCAGTGCCCTTTTAATAAGATTGGCCCCGAGCTCCTCTTCTCCCTGAAACCTTTCCTTTTCCAATACCTTCATGGCACGTATATATGCCACACCACCTCCGGGGACTATGCCTTCTTCTACTGCCGCGCGGGTGGCATGAAGGGCATCTTCAATCCTGTCTTTTTTTTCTTTCATCTCAGACTCTGTGACTGCGCCTACATTTATTATTGCTACGCCTCCCACCAGTTTGGCCAGACGTTCCTGCAACTTTTCTCTGTCATAAGCTTCTTTTGACTCTTCTATTTGTGCTTTCAGCTGTTTTACCCTGCCTGTCAGCTCCTGGGCATTACAGTTGCCATCGATAATTGTTGTATATTCCTTGTCAATGATGATGCGTCTGGCCTTGCCCAGATCTTTCAGGGTAAGGTTTTCAAGTTTATATCCCAGCTCCTCATTGATTACCTGCCCCCCGGTTAAGATGGCAATATCCTCCATAGTATCCTTTCTTTTATCACCATACCCGGGGGCCTTGACTGCCGCACAGTGCAGTGTCTCTCTCACCTGATTTACTACAAGTGTTGCCAGGGCATCACCTTCAACATCCTCTGCTATAATCAATAAAGGCCTGCCATCTTTTGCCACTGCCTCCAGAATGGGTAATAGCCCCTGCATGTTCTTGATCCTTTTTTCATGTAAAAGTATATAGGGCTCTTCAAGTTTAACTGTCATCTTTTCAGGATCGGTTATAAAGTAAGGGCTCAGGTATCCCCTGTCGAACTGCATACCCTCAACAACCGTAAGGGTTGTCTCCATTCCCTTTGCCTCTTCAACTGTAATAACACCATCCTTACCAACTTTTTCCATTGCCTCGGCAATGATATCCCCGATGATCTTATCATTGTTAGCCGAAATTGTTCCGGTCTGGGAGATTTCAATTTTACCATTTACAGGTTTTGATATCTTTTTCAGTTCACCTACAACCAGATCAACTGCCTTGTCTATGCCCCTCTTTAGATGCATAGGATTAAAGCCTGCTGCTAATAGTTTAACCCCCTCACGATATATAGCCTGGGCAAGGACCGTGGCGGTTGTGGTGCCATCCCCCGCAATATCAGAGGTCTTTGAAGCGACCTCCTTTACCATTTGTGCCCCGATGTTTTCAAATTTGTCCGAAAGCTCAATCTCCTTTGCCACTGTTACTCCATCCTTGGTGATCCTTGGAGCCCCCCATAATTTTTCAATAAGCACATTCCTCCCTTTGGGCCCCATCGTGACCTTCACTGCATCTGCCAGTGTGTTCACACCTTTCATCATCTTTTCTCTTGCCTTCACGCCATATTCAATCTTTTTTGCAGCCATTACTTAAATCCCTTTATTAGATTTCCATAATTTATGGAACATCTTCCTGTGTCAGATCAATTGATTGATCTTTTCATTATATGACCAATCCACTCCTACATCTCCTGAGGGATTTGCACTTTTTCAATTTTGCCAGCTTGTTCTTTATTTATTAATGCCATATTTTCTTTTAATTTATTGATTTCCCGATTCAAGCTTCTCAGTTGAAGTGATTTCTTCACCAGCCTTGGCAAGGTCAGAATCGCGATAATGGCACCGCCAATTATAGAGGAATAAAAGATCAATGCTGTAATAGACATCTGGATATCCCAGATGATAAATTTTATCCCCAGAGGCATACTGTTTTGTATCCCGGTAATGACAATTACAAGGAGAAGCACAATAGTGATGATTAATGAAACATACATAAGTTCTCTCCTTTTATCCCGGCTTTGATCATTATGGCGATAGATAGGAGAAGTAAAAATATGATATTTGTTGAATTTATGTTCCGGGATATTTCCTCCTATCTATTTTTTCTACTCTTTTTTATCTTCCTCAACCAATGTTGTTTCTTCCCTCATCTTTTTTTCCGCTTTTGCCAGAAGCTCGGCAGTGTTCTTTTTAAGGTCTTTAATTCCTCCAGTTCGTTGAAATGCTATAATTGCAACAATTAGGGCTATGATGGCGATGATAAAATTTAAAATGTTCATAGTTGGTTCTCCTTTTATAGGGTTAGTAAAATTAATGATCTCTGTTACTATTGATTCATATACTCTGTCAGATTTCCTATTCCGATATTAAAAAACTATCTCCAGTTTCAAATAAATATATTTCACATATCTTTCGATAGTGATGGCCGTAAATTGCAAGGGTGACTGCCAGTGACAAGAGCCTGGGCCTGCGGATCAAGGTCCAGATCAAAAGACGCCAGTAATGAAAACGCTCTTTTCCACATATACCCAGACGAAAACAGGATCGGAATAATGCGAGGATTCTCTGCATATCTATGGGGACTTGAAAATTTGTGTTTTTTACCTCCTTAAGTAAATTCCTGACCCGTGTGTAGAAGTTATGAGGGGAATAGATATGTTTCATAATTGACCGGTATCCTTCCATCAGACTATCCATGCCCATTCTGGGAATGATATTGGTGGTCCCATCAACATTGTCACCGGAAAATTCTTCGGTTACCCTGTTTTCTCTTTTCAACCGGTCAAAAAGCCTTGTACCGGGAGGCGCCTGAAGCAGCCCTACCATTGCTGCGACGATCCCGCTATTCTGAATAAAATCGATCTGCCTCTGAAAAATGGATGGTGTGTCACTGTCAAAGCCGACAATAAAACCGCCCATCACCTGCAACCCGCCCCGCTGGATGATTTTCACACTTTCAAGAAGGTCTCTGTTCCTGTTCTGTGTCTTATGACATTCTGAAAGGCATGCATCATCGGGCGATTCTATACCTATAAACACCGAATCAAATCCTGCTTTTACAATCATATTGAGTAGATCAGGGTCATCAGCCAGATTGATAGATGCCTCAGTAAAAAACGCACACCCTTTTTTATTCTTTCGCCACTCGATCAGGGCAGGCAGCACCTCTGTTTTAAGAATATTTTTATTGCCAATAAAATTGTCATCAACAAAAAATATTGGCCCGCGCCAGCCTGTATCGTAAATATTATCAAGCTCGGCTATGATCTGCTCATGTGTCTTAACACGTGCCTTATGGCCAAATAGAACCGTCACGTTACAGAACTCACAGTTAAACGGGCATCCTCTGGAAAATTGAACAGACATTGAGGCATAATTTTTTATATTTATCAGATCAAGTGAGGGCATTACGCTGTGCTCAAGATCACAATATTCGGAAGCCCTGTAGATCTTTTTTGTGTGACCGTTTTTAAGATCTTCAAGAAAATTGGGAAGAGTAATTTCCGCTTCATCCAGGACAAGAGAATCCACATTATCAAATGCCTCCGGCTCCGCAGTAAAAAGGGGGCCACCTGCTATAACCCTTAGCCCCTTTGATTTGCAGCGGGCAATTATCTTTTTAGCAGATTCTCTTTGAACAGCCATCCCTCCGATAAAGACCAGGTCTGCCCATAATAGATCATCATCTGTAAGGCCATTCACATTGGTATCCACAAGGCGCTTTTGAAAATCATCAGGCAGCAGTGCTGCAACAGTCAAAAGGCCAAGCGGTGGAAAGGCCGCCTTTTTATGTATAAAGCTCAAGGCATATTTAAAAGACCAGAATGTGTCAGGGAATTTCGGGTAAATCAGTAATGCTTTCATTGGCATTCCTTTCTTTATTGACTCCTCAGATTAAATACAGCATCAATACCTTCTGTTTGGGATACCGAATGAATTTTTATTTTCATTGGCACAGCTAAAAGGCTTTTTGTACCGAGTATAATGCTGAATCTTTCAGATCTTAAATACCTGTTAAGGTCTTCACGGGTGTTCCATTCTTCTATCAGGTTAAATACTGTTGTTTCATATATATCGGTAAGGATGTTATATCTAAGACACCCCTTTTCTTTACCATTCTCCTCAAACATTGAGAGAAGGGTCTGCATAAGCTCTTTTCGCTTTTCCGGCAGGGCATTAAAAATTAATATTGCTAAGATCATATTGAAAATGTACCTTCCATTTTTAAAATCTCCTATTAAGCAATTTTCCAGAATGCCGTTGTTTTAGCGGCAAGAATTCTCTGAAATAGACAACTTGATTATTATATATCCAAGCTTCGTGCCATAATGGTCATAGGTGTTTTCAAATGCTACAACCTGTTGATTTATAATAGTTAATATAGTCCCGAAAGGTTTTGGAAAAATATCACTAAAATTAAAAATAGTGGCCACATATGGTTAATGGTTAAATATGGCCATGATATTATAAGTGGCATGGTAAAAGAAAAGTTACATTGCATTTGCCTTTCCTAACAACCGATAGCCCATTACCTATTACCTGCTTTCACCTTTGAGCTTCGAGCCTTGAGCTTTCAGCATAGTTATATGATGACACCTAAAATCTTGAATCTTGAACTTTAAATCTTGAACTTTAAATCTTGAATTTTGAATTTTGTCGCGCCAGGAAAGTCTGGAGCGTGGGAATAGGTGGTGATTGAGCCACCATTGAAACTCGCTGAAGGAGTCTAATGGGTTCGAG
>JAFGFM010000221.1 GCA_016931115.1 Deltaproteobacteria bacterium
CAGCCTGGACCATCTGGTCATGGGTGCGGCTTCGCCTGTCGATGTATTTGTCACAGAAACGAATTGTCACATCATAAACCAGTTGAGCAATCTGAAAGCTTTTAAGCTTCCGGTATCCGCCGTGTTTTGGAATCAAATCGGACATTCTCACTCATCCCCAGTTTTTGAAAAATACTTTTTCTGAACTCTCCCTCCATAGGCCGCATCTTCCACTTCCCTTCACCAACCTTCAGGTTTTTAAGGTTGTTGCCGCCGTTCACAAGGATAATGTAAAACTCAAAATCAAGGGTTCTGTAATTCCGTTTCTGAAAAACCTTTGTATCTGTTATCTTTTATCCAGCTCAATTGATATTTTGAGGTACTTCCTTTATTTCACAAATCCAACCCTGCACCATGCTTTTTCAGCCATAACTTACGTTCAAGATAATCAGGCATTACCTTGTCCACTTCATTCCAGAATAAATCTGTATGATCTCGCTGGTGCATATGACACAATTCATGAACCACCATATAATCAATTATTTTTACAGGCGCCATCATGCATTTCCAATGAAAAGAGAGGAATCCATCTTTTGTACAGCTTGCCCACCTGTAGCCCAGTTCTTTAATCTTAAGGCCTTTGGGCTTTACACCAACTTTAGGTGCAAAATAGTCAATTCGTTCTTTTAAGCGGCTCTCACCCTTAGTGCAATAAAAGCCTTCAAATGCTTTTTTTGCTGCGGGGACACCCTCTTTATCGATCAGGTTACGATTTAAACAGAACCGCCCGTTTACTAACTTCAAGTCATCATCCTGATCTGAAACCAGAGAAAGACGATATCCGCGTCCTAGATAAAGAAATGATTCACCATTTACCCATTCTCTAACAATAGCTGTAGAGTTTAAATCACGCCATTCAGCAAGGTTTCTGTATATCCACATTCGCTTGCTTTCGACAACAGCATCAATCTCTTCAGGGCTGTATTCTTTTGGCGGGTGCACTGTTACCAGACCATTACGTTCAATAACAATGTCTGTGGTCTTTCGGTCTGTACCGGGCAGCAGCAAATAATCAATATCTCTTACACGCCTTGCATTCATTTTAATCCACCCCTGAGCAGTTCATCATGTCTGTTTTTGGCAAGCTTCATTATCTCTACCGCTATTCTTTCGCGGTTATGTTTCAATTCAGGTATTTCTGTCAAAATCAGGGCTGTTTTTATTTCACTGCGGGTTTTCTTCTGTTTATCACCGTTTAACCAGAAATCAATGCTGCCGATACTCTCCTGCAAGGTTTCAACAATCGATTCCATCAACGCTTTCACTTTGGTTCTGGCATTATCTGGTACTTTACCATCAGGAAATACTTCATTGGCAATATGATCATAAAAGGTAGTAGCTTCTTTACTCATGCCATCTCTTCCTGCTTTTCGGCCCTCAACTGCCTCTTTCCGAAGTTTTTCAAGCTCATTAGCCAATATCTTCCAGTTTCCATGATATTGTTCAATCAGGTTCTCTACCTTTTCAGCAAGGCTCTTATAAAATGCCGGGTCTTCATCATGGTGCACAGTGCAATGTTTGCGCAAGGCATGTTCCATCTCGCTTGCCTTTGCCTCATCATTTCCTGCAGAATGCCGGTTCAGCTTCTCAATAAAATCATCAGCCAGAAGTTCAACAGGTGGCACAATTGGATTAATTCCCAGGCTTATCAAGTGGGCATTGATCAATTCCTTTACCTTTTCCCCTGCATCCCCAAGGTCCAGACTGGTGTCCTTATAACGTTCCTTTGCAACCCTTAATATATATCCGAAACGTTTTGCCGATATCCTGTATGGCTGTGCTGCCTGGTGCGGCAAAATAATATCCATACTCATTAAGAACTTTTTAAGATACACATCAAAATCCGAACGAATCTTTTCATCCTTAAGCAGGGTGACAGCATCATGCACCACCCTTGCATCGGATTCCATATCAGCAAGCCTGCCCTGAACAAAATCCTCCACATCTTTTACACTGTTCTCTGTAAACAACTGTAAAAGCCTCTGGTATCTTTCTTCAAGTACCGGCACCTCTGATGCAATGTTTTTTAGCCCCTCTTCAAGCTCCTCATGTTCATCTGTTACAGCATAAATGGTAAGTGCGGCTGTAAGGTGGTTTGCGAGCCCTATATAATCCACGACAAAGCCACGGCTTTTTCGCTTTGCAACACGGTTGGTTCTGGCTATGGCCTGTAATAAGGTATGTTCCTGAATCTTTTTATCTATATACATAACCTGTTCAATGGGTGCGTCAAAACCTGTTAGCAGCATGTCACAGACTATTAAGAAAGCTATTCCTGTGTATTCCTTTTCAGGGTCATCAAAATCAAAAGGTTTACAGAAATTACCTACAGCATCCCACTCTTTTGCCTGTCTGCGCGCCTTTGTAACATAAGCTGCCTCATTGGTTCCATCGCTCGAAATTACAACCGCTGCCTTTAAAAATGCTATTTTTTTAATGAATGTCATGTCCGGAAGGGATTTCAATTTTTCCATGGCAACCCTTTCCTTTAATGCCATCTGAATAGCTTTCTGATAACGAATAGCAGCAAGTTTTGAATGACACACCACCTGAGCCTTGAAACCATTGGGGAATATATTCCAGATATAATGATCAACCATATCCTTTGCAATAGCCTCTATACGCTTCTCGGCCTCCATTATGTCACCGGTGGCCCCGTACTTTTTCTTGATAGCGAGCAGTTCTTCTTCGGTTCTGTCTCTGAACATATCCTCAAATCTGCTTTCAAAGGCATGTTTATCAGACAGGGCTGCATCAGCGGTTTTTCCTTCATAAAGGATCTGCAGGGTGGTTCCATCTTTAACAGAATCCATCAATTTGTATTTATCAATATACTCGCCGAATCGTTTATAGGTTATTTTTTCGCCATGCCGTTTTGTAATAAGGGGTGTGCCTGTAAATGCAATTCGAACAGCATTGGGAAAGGCTTCAAAAATATTGTCCCCCAGGTCGGAACTCTGGGTCCTGTGTGCTTCATCAATCATTAACAGTATCCGCTCAGATTCATTAACCAGGCCAAAGGTTTTATTGGGTGGCATTGTCTGCCATGTGCCAAGGGCCTCTGCAACCTTCAGGCTTAAACTCTCTTCGCGCTGCTGAAACTTATGGGCCATTACCATATTAATATCGGATGCATCACTGCTGAGGTCTGCGCGCAGGTTATTACTGCTTTCAATGATATTTACACGGCCTCCTATCAGGGTTGCGGTTCTGCTCAATTGAGTTTCAAGCTCAAGCCTGTCATTGATCAGCACTATCTTATAATCATTTAAATCCTTTGATGCCCTGATCATCCTGGCTACAAACACCATGGTAAGGGACTTGCCTGATCCCTGGGTGTGCCATACAACTCCGCTGCGTTCTTCCGCGGTTTTTCCTTTCCGAAGCCTGTCACAAATCTTACCCGCAGCCCTGAACTGCTGATACCTGCATACAACCTTAATCCTGTAACCGCTGTCAGTATCCTTAAACACAGATGATGTTCTCAGGATGTTTATAAGGTTTGGTTTATTCAGCATCCCGGTAATGAGCTGTTCCTGCTGGTTCATGCCTTCTGCGGTTGATTCATCATTGGGCCACTGGGTTTTCCATGGGAAGAAGTGTTCATATTCAGATGTAATAGTCCCGAAATCCGCCTCAAGACCACATGTCCGGATAAGAATCAAGTTTGTGTGAAACAGGCGCGGTTCACCCTCTTTAAGCCCCTGCTGCATTGTGGCCTTTCGTTTGTTCATATATCTCTGTAACTGCTCAAATGCCTCATTCATGGGGTTAGCGCAGGTCGGGCCACCCTTTTTACATTCCACAACCACAATAGGGATTCCATTCACAAACAAGACAATATCAGGGATTATAAACTGCTTTACGCAGCCAGGAGTATCAATGCGGAACTGATTAATGGCATGAAACTGATTGTTTTCCGGTGTTTCAAAATCGATGAGCTTAACAACTGGGTCCTGTTCGCCTGTTACCTCATTGACATCTGCCTGAGCCTTGAAAAGAAGCTTTTTTATAAATTCATTTGCTTCGAGCAGTGTGCGGTTGGGCTGCCGGAGAATCTGATCCATCAGGTCATTTAATTGTTTATCTGTAAGCCATTCTTTTCCTGCCTGTGTCGTGTTTATAGAAGAGACAGACTTTGCAAAGATGTCCGGTAATATCCACTGCCTGAAGTTCTGGCGCAAACTTTTTTCAGGAGCCTGCGGGATATCCGTCCCCTGATCAATTATTGTCCAGCCCAGTGATTCAAGCTGTTTTAAAAATGGTTGTTCTACCTCTGTGTATTCTGACATGTGGATAAATTACCTTAAAGCTACCATTTATATTCTTTGTATCTATTTTTTTAATGCTTAAGACAACTGGATTCCCCGATCAAGTCGCGGAATGACACATTGGTGAAAGTGGTTACTCGCTGTCATGCCCGACCTGATCGGGCATCCATTGTCTTTTCAAAAAAGCTCCGGTTTTAAGTTCATTGAATTTGTGCAGCGCACCGCTGCACAAATTGTATCTTATCAGCTTTCCAGTCTTTCTGTACTTCATCGAGTTATTGCCAATTTAATTTGACAGCAAAATCCTAGACACTGTCTCGGAATTTACATTACAAGCCTTTGCTACCAATTTGACAGACAGTGTCTGTTGAATCTCCAGCAGTGGAGGATCTACCTTTTCCTTCTCCTAAGATTGCGCAGGCAGTGCCTGCGCAATCTCTATATAAGCCATATAGAACTTTCTATACTGCTCAAAAGATCTTTATGGAAAACCTTTGCCCAGTCTTTTCTTTAAGTAAGTTTTTTAAGAGATTTATTATCAATAAGTACCCTCATCTGATCAATCGCGATTTTATTGAGTTTTTTTAATCTTTCATCCGAAGGAATCTGCATTTTTATAAGTTCTGAATTGTAGCTTTCCATATTGGATAATACAACAAGTTGTTCAAGTGTTGCATAATCTCTTATATTGCCTGTCAAATCGGTGTTTTCATCTCTCCACTCCTTTGCTGTTTTTCCAAACAGGGCAATATTGAGTAAATCCGCTTCATCGGCGTAAATGAATATGCGGCTGATTTTACTAATATTTTCAGGAATCAGGTTCTCTTTTATTGCATCGGTATGTATAACATAATTTACCTTTGCCAGGGTTCGTGAAACATTCCACTCTAGTTCGTCTTTTACTCTTTCTGCCTGTTTTAACCGCTGAAATTCCTTTAAAAGATAGAGCTTGAATTCCGCACTTATCCACGATGCAAATTCAAATGCAATGTCCTGATGGGCAAATGTTCCGCCATACCTGCCGGATTTTGAGATTATACCGATCGCATTAGTGGCTTCTATCCATTTTTGGGGGGACAAAACAAAAGCATTACTACCTGATTCATTTTTAAACAGGTCGAATTCGACCTGTTTAAAATCCGGATTGTGGATCTGCTCCCATAGTCCTATAAATTCAATTGTGCTGCGGGTTCTTATCCAGTTTTTTATTATATCTCTCGGTGCTTCCGGGTTTTTATGACGGGCAATATCAGTTAGTGAAATATAATCTTCCTTCTTTTTGGAATAGATTACAACTTCTGTTCCTCTAACATTTATTTTTTGATTTGCCATGGATCGCCCCTTTGGAATTTTTTTCCGACTAATTGACCGAAACCTGGACTTTACCGGTTAAAAGGTCGTGCATAAGACCTGACTTTTGATAATATAGTTTAGCGTTCTCCTTATTAAGAGTAATCAACTTAAAATTGATTGAATTAATTCTGTCTTCAATCCTTTCCTGCTCAATTGGATCAGGTATAGCAACGGGATAAGCTTTCAACTGAGTTGAATTTATAGATGCCAAATTTGTTGACTGCTTGGAGCTTTGTACAAAATATTTTTTACCAAAATTTGATTCACTCCAAAAAGCTAAATAATATGACCTAAGTTGAGCATTGTTTACTCGAACTCGAAAGACATGGTTTTGGTGAATACAGTTTTCAATCTCACCTTGCCATACTGTTCCTCTTCCTAATTTATCAAAATCTCCGCCTTCATTCATTAAGACGTCGCCTTTTTTTAAAACTAAATTCTCAAAAGTTGCCTGATTCACTCTTATTGTTTTTATTTCGTTTAAATCTAAATAGCCATCTTGCACATTTGCGACTCTTAAATAAGGCACTTCAATTTTCTGATCAGGATATATCTTTGAAGATAATGTCACTCCCGATGTGATATCTGCTAATTTACCTAAAGGGATAATTTCCCATTCTTTCGGGAGCCATCCAAGGGGAGTTTCTTTGTAAATCTCAGGCGCTTGTTCTCTTGGTGGTCGAAGTTTTCCATCTGCTGTAACACCTCTGGTAAATAAGTCGTGCATTAAACCTGTTTTGATTTGCTGGTATTTGTAAATCAGAGCTTCGGTTTTTTCGATGGTTTGGTCTATGGTTGACAGAATCTCAGATATTCGCCGTTGTGTTTGTAATGAAGGATATTTAAAAGTAAGTCGTTTGAATGTACGCAAACTGAGTGCCGGTTGTGCAGTATTAGTGGCAAGGTCTAACAAAGCTTTTTTACCATTATCAAAGGTAAGTAAATAAAAGACGAATTTTGAATCAACCAGTTTCTTGTTAAATGTTGCTTTAAGTAAATTTGCGGGGATAATAGCATATTCATTTCCATATAAGTTATCGATCAATGCTGAATATCCAACAGATCCTATTTTTACAGTAAGTAAATCCCCTTCTTTTACAGCACTTCTTATCAATAAATTGGCTTTTAACTGTGTAATATACCTTATGCCAGAAAAATTGAACTTATTGTTTGTTATATTATTTCCCTGAAGAACGGGAATTCCTTGTTCAACATAATCACTAGTTTTCAGGTTGCTTCCAAACGGTCCATCTACTATTGCATTGGGTTGCTGAGCAACGATATCTTCAATTGAATATTCAGTCCAAGCATTCATATCCCAACTCCACTAAAAATTCATTCAACTGATTCGATGCTTCATCTCGTTCAGCCTCAATCTCCCTTGCTGTCACAGCATATTTCTCCCAGAGGTTTTCAACAGCCTTTATGCAGTTCCTCAGATCAGCCCGCAGGTAAGCCTGGTACATATCCATCAATTCCAGTCTGAAACGATTGATAATTACAGAGCGAGCTTCATCTGTGGTAATTTTTTTCCGGGCATTTTCCACCAATTCATCCCGTTTGTTCTCTGTGCTTTTTATCAGGGCTCTTAGAGTCTTTACCTCGTCTTCAAGCCCTTTATGCCGGGCCAAACTCTGCTCCATTTCAGTTGCCTGTTGTTTTGAGAGTTTACCCTGTTCTATAACCTCTAAAAGCCCTTCAGCATATTGAGACTTATGCCCAACCTCTTTCGCCAGTTCAAGAATGCGCTTACCATTTTCAAACTGCACCTCATTTTGTGCTAACCCTTCAGTGCAGTAATATGCCTTTTTTGCATTTTCTGGCAGCAATCCTGCAACCTTGATTTCTGCAAAAATATTTACTGTAAGTGCTTTAACCTCTTTAAGATATTCCTTCCATTTTAAATTCAGTTCTTTGAGCTCTTCCTTTTTGGCTTTTACCTCTTCACCGGGCAATACACCTGAATCCTCTGTATCTTCAAAATCCTCATCATCTGCCGCAGTAAACAATGCCTGAAGTTCAGCCAGCCTTGCCTGTGCCTCTTTTATCTCTTGCAGCATCTCTGGAAACTGGCTCTGGATGATTTCATCGTCCGGAATAAGTTCTGGCCCCCAACCGCTCGCAGCAATGGATTTAAAATCTGCCTTGAGAAGGTTCACATAATTGGCAAAGGCCCCGCGTATCTGAAAGGATGTAAGGATATCCTGATGTGAAAACCTGGTAGAAATACTTTCAAGCAGACTTCTTCTCATAAAGTAAACATTGCCTGAATTGCCATTTTTGTTTGCAGGGTCATGGGCAAGACCGGTTACAAGGCGTACATTGTCTTCCCACCATTCTCTTAAGTTTTTCATGAATGTTTCATGCCTGGCCTTAACACTGGAATGGTTTGTAATAAAGTCGGAAATTACCCTTTTATCTTTAATGTTTTCAGAGATATCCATGTACGTTTTGTCTCTTGGAATAAAACACTCTTCACGCAGGCCTTTATAATTTTTCCAGAAGTGTTCAAGTGAATCGATTTCTGAAACCGGGACACCTCCGTGGAGATGGGCGCGGACATCCTGCGGTTCCGGTGGAGGGGCATTATCCACATAGCGGCGTATATTGCAGTTGAAATCCTCCTCTGCAATCTCTGCTACCGGGACCAAGCGCGAATAGGCTGGTATATCCAGTTTGTTTCTGTAGGCATAAAGGATTTTATCAATATCTTCAGGACGCAGATGATTCTGGGCCTTGCCTTCCCTGTATTCCCTGTCTGCATTGATGAACAGCACATGATCCCGGTTTGCTGCCCCCTGTTTATTCAATACAAGGATACATGCAGGTATACCTGTTCCATAGAACAGGTTGCTGGGTAGGCCGATAATCGCCTCAAGATACCCCTTTTCTATAAAATACTTTCGCGCAGTGCGCTCTTCACCCCCTCTGAACAAAACCCCATGAGGCATTACTGTTGCCAGACGACCATCACTTTTTGTGACTGCAAGCATGTGCTGAACAAACATGAGGTCAGCCTTTTTGCCCTTTTCAGGCATCATCACAGGAAACCGGCCCGGAAACTGTAGATTTGTTTTTGAATAGTTCTGACTGAAAGGCGGATTTGCCAGCACACGATCAAAGCGTTTTAACTCATTGTTTTCATTCCTGTGCATTGGCGTTTTTATAGTATCTTCCTGGACTATATCCGCATGGGAAATACCATGGAGCAGCATATTCATTTTGCATATAGACCATGTTGTGCCGATCTTTTCCTGTCCAAAGAGGGATAACTCACCCGGATCTCCGCCGCATTCACGTAAATAGTCACGCGTCTGAATCAGCATGCCGCCTGAACCGGCTGTAGGGTCATAAACGCTCATGCCTTCCTGCGGGTCGCATATTTCAACACAGACACGCACTACCTCGGCAGGGGTATAGAATTCTCCGGCCTTTTTACCGGCAGAGTCAGCAAAGTATTTGATCAGCCATTCATAGGCTGCGCCTAACAGATCAGGGAACTCAAAGTCTTCATCCCTGAGGGGGATTTTTTCAAAGTTCTGGATAAAGTCAGCCAGAGTATCATCATCAAGAGTACGCTGGCCTATCTTTCTGTTAAAATTGATACCCTTAAGCACATCCTGAAGTGCGTCTATGTTTGCATCTTCAATGGCCTCAAGAGCCTTGTTAAGAGTGGAACCGACATTTATCTTTACATGCTTTAGGGCAGGATGATGGATGATCTCTTTTTTCCCATCCTTGATTACCTCTTCATCCCACCCATCGTTCCATCGTGCTTTATTGGGGACATAGAAATATTTACCTGAATAGTTGTCAGGGTCTATAAGCGCGGCTGCAATATCCTTCTCAGACATGCCTTTTGATTTAAGCTCTTTTTCAAGTTCCTTACGGCGCTGATCAAACAAATCACTTGCACGCTTTAAAAACAGCATGCCGAAAATATATTCCTTGTACTCGCTTGCATCCATGCTGCCGCGAAGATCATCACAGGCGGTTAACAATAAATTTTCAAGACGAGACAGTGTTAATTTGGTTTTTTCCATTACTGTAGTTTATTCCCAAATAATCAAGGTTTTATCAAATCTATTCAATTAGTTTTTTCATAGAGTGGCTAACTGAAAATTATTTAATTTTATTAAAAATATCATGAAGTTGCTTAATATTTATTGGTTTGTATTAGCAGAAAAGGAATCAATGCGCAAGAGAAGAAAAAGAGAGGCTATAGACTATAGACTATAGGCTGCAGGCTAAAGGCTGGAGGCTGGAGGCTGTTAGGAAAAGCAGAAAGCTCAAAGCTCAAAGCTCAAAGGTGAATAATTTCACTAACCACAAAACAGACGAAACACACCAAATTTTAAAAATAGAATTTTATTATTTTCGTGTTTTTAGTGTGTTTAGTGGTTTAATAAAAATAAAGCTTACAGCTGATATCAATTTTTTTTAAGTACTGATAGTATACTGCTCCATATGATAATCATTTCGGGACAGGATGATTATCCTTCTCTTTATCTTTTTTTCAAGAAGCATTATGGACTGCTGCTCATCTTCCTTGATCACATTTTCTATTTCAGGATTGACCTCTACATAGACCTTGTCATCACTCTCTGAAACAGGCGGTGGCTCCCTCTCAAGGTCCCTGAATATCTCATATGATATGGTCTTTTTCGATTTTATTACCCCCCTCCCCTCACAGTACTGGCACCGCTCTGTCAGAAAACGCCCCAGGTTTTCCCTTGTCCTCTTTCTTGTCATCTCTATAAGGCCAAGCTCACTCATGGGCAGCACATTGGTCTTTGCCTTGTCTTTGCTTAAGGCCTCTGTAAGGGCAGTAAATACCCTCTGCCTGTTTTCCACCTTTTCCATGTCTATAAAATCTATGACAATAAGCCCCCCTATATTGCGCAGCCGCAGCTGATATGCAAGCTCCTTAACAGCCTCAAGGTTTGTCTTGAGTATGGTCTCCTCAAGGTTTCTCTTACCCACATAGCTCCCGGTATTCACATCAATGGATGTGAGCGCCTCTGTCATCTCTATTATTATATAACCGCCGGATTTAAGCCATATCACATTATCCAATGCCCTTGATATCTCCATCTCTATGCCATAAACATCAAAGATGGGGTCATCACCGCTGTAGAGCTCTATGGAGTTTTTTAATGCAGGTGCAAACTTATCAACAAACTCCATGATCTTATCATATTCATTGCTGTCATCAATAATTAGTCTATCTACCTCTCTCGTGAAAAGGTCCCTGACAGCCCTGAGTGTAACAGAGAGATCCATGTATAAAAGGCCTGGGGTGGTAGAATTTGCCATGCGGTTTTTGATATCCTTCCACAGCTTAAGCATGAAATCCATCTCTGACTTCAGTTTGTCCGCATCAGTACCTTCACTTACAGTACGCACAATGAAACCCGATTCATCAGTCCTGATATCCCTCACCAGATTTTTAAGCCTCTCCCTCTCTTCCGGGTCTTCAATGCGCCTTGATATGCCGATATGGTTTACTGTAGGCAGCAGGACAAGGTGTCTTCCGGGAAGTGATATGTAGGATGTGAGCCTTGCCCCCTTTGTGCCAAGGGGCTCTTTTGCAACCTGCACCATGATATCCTGCCCCTCACGAAGCAGCTCCTCTATATTTACCTGCCGCTCCTGCTCCTTTTTATATTCCGCATTAATGGCTTCACCTTTTCCTGGATCAGAGCCGTTTTGGTATTCGCCTGGCATCATATTATCAATATCAGGAACATCCCTGTACACATCAGTTACATATAAAAATGCGGTTCTCTCATGGCCTATATCAACAAAGGCGGCCTGCATGCCGGGAAGCACCCTCACCACCCTGCCGCGGTATATGTTGCCTATGAGCTCCTGACCGGTCTTTCTCTCTATGTAAAGCTCAGCCACATCACTGTTTTCCACCAGGGCCACCCTGGTCTCATGAAGCCTGGAATTGATAATAAGTTCACTCGCCATATGTTTTCCCGCTTTTTTAAAATTGCCATGCCCTGTCAAGCATAGAAAAAATCAGGCATGCCTGATTTACCCTGTTATCTGTTTAACCTTTAACACCTTTATCCTGTAAATATCTTCAGGATTAACCCTGAATATCTCCGCTATTATGCTGGAAGGTTTAAGCTCCGGGCCATCTGTATGAACAATGATAAGCTCTAATGCACTGTCAGAGATAAACCCGATACTTTTAACCATTTTTCTGGCATCTATCTTTTTTACACCCTTATCTGACCTTTTTATAATCTCATAACTATCGGAGTTAATAAAGTCTGTCAGTAACTGCCTGTCTATTTCAAGACCAAAAACACCCATATGATAATGGCTTTCTTTGATAGCCATGCCTTTTGATATGCCTGTTATGTCGCGCACATCTGATATCCTTACACCTTCTGGCAGGTTGCGATTCAGCCCTTCTTTAACCAGCTCAGGATTAACAGGGCAGTATAATTCAACATCTGCTGTCTCACAGAGGCTCTCTGTTCCTACCGGCAAGGCACAGGCAAATGAAAACTTCGGCATGGGGTGATACCCCTCCGAATAAACAATATCAAGCCCGGCTCTTCTGAATACCCTGGTAAGAAGCTTGATAAGTTCAAGATGGCTTATGAGCCCGGCCGGGCCTCTCTTGGTGAAGGTTATCCTGAATCTGCCCTTTTGCTTCACAACATCAGATGCTAATGATTTGCTGACAATGTTTTCAGGGAGTAACCACTCAGAATTGATATGAGGTTTGATCTCATTAAAATCACATACCCCGCATTTAAGGCACCCTTTCCTGCAGTCCGGGGTCATCATCTCTTTTAAGCCATTCTCATATTCCTCTTTAAGATACTCGATAGAAACACCTGATGAGATATGTCCCCAGGGGAGGTTCTCATCCATACTGCGTCTGCAATACAGATAATTGTCCGGGTCAATCTGAGATTCCATAAAGCCTTCCTTCCAGATGCGCATATTAAAATATTCGCTCCAGGCATCAAATCTTGCCCCCTTTTCCCATGCCCTGATCAAAGGATTTATGAGCCTGCGGTCGCCCCTTGAAAACATCCCTTCCAGCCAGCTTATCTCAGGCTGATTCCACTTGACCCTTACAAGAGGCCCCCGAAACGCATCACGTATGACATTTATCCGCCTCATACTCTCTTCATACCCTATCTGTGGTTCCCACATAAAAGGGGTATGTGATTTCGGGACAAATGCTGCAACGCTGACATTCAACACCTCTTTCTTACCCTTACCCCTTGCGCAGGCCGCAACCCTTTTGGCAAGATCAATAATCCCATAAAGATCATCCTCTGTCTCACCGGGGAGCCCGATCATGAAGTATAACTTTATCAGCTTCCAGCCTGCATTGTATACATCTTTTGCGGTATTGATGATCTCATCATTGGTAAGTGTCTTGTTTATTACACGCCTGAGCCTGTCAGTACCTGCCTCAGGGGCCAGGGTAAAGCCTGTTTTTCTCACCCTTTTTATCTCATCAAACCAGGCAGGGTCTATGCTGTCTATCCTGAGGGAGGGGAGGCTTACAGCCACCTTTTTTTCTGCCTGGCGGTCCATAAGCTCCTTTAACAGAGGGGCAATAAAGCTGTAATCCCCTGCACTCAGGGATAACAGGGAGATCTCGCTAAAGCCTGTGGATTTAAGGGTCCTGTCGGCCAGATCAATGATATCGCCTGGGGTCCTCTCCCTTACTGGCCTGTAAATAATGCCTGCCTGGCAGAAACGGCACCCCCTTGTGCACCCCCTTGATATCTCAACAGCCAGCCGGTCATGTATGAGCTGGGCGCTGGGCACCACCTGATCCACAGGAAAGAATGCCCTGTTCATGTCCGGCATTATTGCCTTTTCAACCCGCTCATAACCTTTAACAAGGGGTTCAATACGGGTGAACCTGTGATCCGCGTCATAATGAGGTTTAAAGAAAGAGGGGATATAAAAACCCTTTATCCTGCTCAGTTCATCAAGGATATATTGTTTTGCCCTTTTCGCCTTTTTTGCTGCCCTGATAACCCTGCAAAGGTCGGTAACAGCCTCCTCGCCGTCTCCAATCACTATTGCATCAAAAATATCCGCTACAGGCTCAGGGTTAAAACATGCTGGCCCTCCTCCTATTATCAATGGATAAGATGCATCCCTTTCAGATGAAAGAAAGGGTATGCCTGCAAGATTCAGCATTGTAAGGATATTTGTGTAGCAAAGCTCATGCTGCAGGCTTATTCCAACAACATCAAAGGCATTAAGAGGTGTGTCAGACTCCAGGGTGGTGATGGGAAGACTGTTTTTCCTCAGCTCATTTTCCATATCAGGCCATGGTGAGAATACCCTTTCAGCAGCAATCCACTCATGGCTGTTCAGGATGCCATACAAAATCTTTAATCCCAGATGTGACATCCCCACCTCGTAAACATCAGGAAAGGCTAGCGCAACAGTAACATCAACCTCTTTATGATCCTTTTTTACTGCATTTATCTCATGCCCGATATACCTGCTCGGTTTTGACACCCGGAGTAAATAATCTTTATTCAAAAAATCCATTTAAAACATTCCCTGTAAAACTATTAAATTATTGAACCTTAAGGCGGACTATTATTTCAGCCCCACCTTCAGGATGGTTTCTTCCGCTTATTGACCCTTTAAGCCCCTCTACAATCTGTTTCACCATTGCCAGCCCAAGCCCTGAACCGCCCTCCTTTGTAGTAAAAAATGGGGAGAACATGTGCCCCATGGCCTTTTCACTGAAACCCTTGCCGGAATCCCTGAACAGTATCTCAATCATATCCTGCATTATACCATCTGAGCCTTCACTCATAACCTTGCGTGTGGTTATATGCAGAAAACCCCTTTCAGGCAGGGCATCTGCCGCATTCAGAAGGATATTCCAGATCACCTGTCTGATCTGTTCAGGGTCTGAGACCATCAGGTCATCACTAACGAGATCGGTCTTTAACATTATATTTTTCTTCCACCTGCCGCTGTTTTTAATAAGCTCAAGGGATTCTGTTATCAATTCATTCAGATGAAATCGCCGCATCTCCAGGGGTTTTGGCCTTGCAAACTTGAGGAAATCATTTATGAGATGATTGAGTCTGTCTATCTCTCTTAAAATGATACCCATAAGTCTTTTATTTACCTCATTGGTATCCATCTCTTCTTTAAGCATCTGTATTGATCCGCTTATGGAGGCCATTGGGTTCCGGATTTCATGGGCGATCCCTGCCGCAAGCTCGCCAACAAGGGCCAGACCCTCGATCCGCTTGATCTCCTTTTCTATCCTTTTCATCTCTGTTACATCCTGGAAAAGGAGGATATTCCCCTTCTGGTCTGTATCAGGTATGATCAGAGGAGACCTGGAGAGCCTGAGGGAAAGTGTCTCCCCCAGTCTATTCTTATAATCAATATCACTGAAACTATGAGAAGGGCCTGATACAGATTTATCTTCCAGAGCTGTAGCATCAAGGAATCCATTTGATAACTTGAGGATATCGGAAATCTTTTTCCCCCTGATATCCTTGCCTGCAAGACTGAATATCTTTTCTGCTGCGGGATTAAATCGTATTATCTTCTTCTGATCATCTGTTACTATTAGCCCCGACGCAATGCTGCTTAGAATCCATTCATTCAGCGCCTCTAGTTTAGAGATATCCTCTTCCTTTTCTTTAAGTTCTGCCCTGCTCTTTTTTGCCTGCTCCGAGGGGAAGCTGCTTAAAAAGGCTACTATATAAAAGGCTGCAATATTTACCACTATAATAAAGAAAATATTTGATGGCTGATACTCAAAAGGGTAATCATGGCCCAGGCCGGGAGGATCAATAACACCATAATAATGGAGATCAAGGAGCAGCCCGTACAATATGCTGCAACTGCTCGCTATTATCATGCCCCCCTTGCGGTATAGAATGATACTCGCATTGATTATGTTTAATATGTAAAGGAATGAAAATATACTCCCGATGCCGCCGGTCGCATAGACGATTGCCGTAACAAAAAAGGAATCAAGAATAAGCTGAAGATAGGCCTGCCTTACAAGATCCTTCAAGGTCTTAAACAAGATTATGTAGACAAAGGTAAGAAAATACACAATAGCAATCAGGAGATAATGGAATGTCTGGATGTCTCCGAAATAGGTCTCTGCCTTCCTTGCCTGCAGAAATATGGATACACCGAGCAAAACAGATACAAAAAGGAGCCTCAGAAGCATAAGCTTCTGAAGCCTCCCTTTCAGTTCAGTATGACTGGTATCAGGGTCTGTATCGACCATGGAATTGGTCTAACCAACAGCTCCTGCCATTGAGAAAATAGGCAGGTACATTGCAACCACGAGTCCGCCGATAGCCCCTCCTAAAAACAGCATAAGGAGCGGTTCAAGCATGGAGGTAAGTGCATCAACAGCGGCATCAACCTCTTTGTCATAAAAATCGGCTATCTTTTCAAGCATAGTATCAAGGGCGCCTGTCGCCTCACCGACAGATATCATCTGTATAACCATTCCGGGGAAAACATCATTTTCGGACAGCGGTTCCGCAATGGTCTGGCCCTCTGCTATGCTCCCCCTTACCTCATAGATAATCTCTTCAATAACAACATTGCCTGCTGTTTTGGCAACTATTTCAAGGGAATCAAGGATAGGCACGCCGCTCGCCAGCATGGTGCCGAGTGTCCTGGTGAACCTTGCAACAGCGGTCTTTTTAAGGAGATCACCAAATATAGGCAGTTTCAGAGCTATGTTATCAGTGGTCTTCCTGCCTCCCTTTGTGTTCCTGTACTGCTTAAAGAGGAAAGCAATAAGGACAATCCCTAAAATTACCCAGTGGATATTACCTTTCATAAAATCACTCATATTTACAACAATCTGAGTGGGCGCAGGCAGGGCAGAGCCGAAGCTCGCGAACATATCCTGGAATACAGGGATAACAAATATAAGGATAACAGCAATAACAATAAAGGCGATACATACAACAACAATCGGGTATGTAAGCGCCCCTTTGATCTTTGATTTGAGTTCTGCTGCCTTTTCAATAAATGTTGCCAGACGCTGTAGTATGGTATCCAGTATACCGCCAACCTCGCCTGCAGCGATCAGGTTCACAAACAGCTCATTAAATACCTTGGGATGCTTTTTCATTGCCTCGGCAAGGGTTGACCCCCCTTCAACATCCTTAGTGATCTGTTTCAGGATCGACCTGAACTTGGGGTTATCAGCCTGTTCAGCCAGGATATTAAGGCCCTGCACAAGGGGAAGGCCCGCATCGATCATTGTGGAAAACTGCCTGGTGAAGATAACTAAATCCTTGTTTGTGACCTTTGGCTGCATAAAGGCGACATTTTCAAAGATATCCTTGGGTTTTGGCTTTAATTTCAAAACCTTAAGATTTCGTTTCCTTAACTGGGACATTGCAATCTGTTCAGATGCAGCCTCCAGCTCACCCTTCAGCTTTCTGCCTCTTTTAGTCTCGGCAACCCATATGTACATTTGGGGCATAAAAGAATCTCCTGTTAGCAGTCATCATAATTAGAGAAAATATGATTCTTATTTACAATAAAATATACAGGTTAATATAAAATAGCCTGATATTACTTAATTACATATATTAAGTCAAGCACTCTCAAGTTTATATTCAAATAGTATGCCATTCACCTGTATTTAATTTAAAATTTGGCCTTGACAAATGAGGACTAAAAAGGTTTATATCCTACAATAATAATTTATAAACATAGTTAATGGAGGGTCTATTGTGAACGAAATAATCGCACCCATGGGCGGCAAGGTATTGGATGTAAAGGTAAAACCTGGAGACAAGGTTACCGAAGATGACGAGGTATTGATCCTTGAGGCAATGAAGATGGAATTACCGGTCGTTACATCCTTTTCAGGAACTGTTAAAGAGGTAAAATGCAAGAACGGTGATACTGTTGAGGCAGATGCTGTTCTGGTTACTGTAGAATAACAGAGATAATTCAGGCAGATAATCAGGCTAATCATTAAAGATCAATCCGCCCTTTTGGGCCGGATTGATCTTTTTTTATTATTTTTACTTTACAGCTGCCTTTGCAGCGTTCCTCTTTACAACCCGGCTTATTACCAGCCCCGATATTTTCAGGCCCACGTACAAAATAAGCAGCACAATAAAGACACCAATAAACCTGAGGATAAGTGTCCCTGTTATCCAGCTCCAGTTGTCCTGAGAAATAACTATTGTAGTCTTCTGGTTTATACTGTTCTTGGAGATAAGGACAGAATGCCAGGGCCTGTTGCTGTCATCCTCTATATAAGTTGCGCTTGTCCAGTCACGGAAATTGATATCCTTAAGACCCTTGAATGTTTCTTTATAAAAGGCCAAGGCATCATCGTGTGACAGCCCTGTTGTAAATTCAAGCTTTCCCTCATTTTCTGAGATAATCTGCGAATCATCGGTTAAGGGCACCTTAGGCATATCCGCCCCGCCATATAAAAAGCCGGGAAGAAAAATAAGCATAAGCAGTGTAAATATTGTTCTTTTCATTTTTTATACCTTTATAAGAATATATTTAATTTAATTAAACATGGCTATAAACATACCTGCTGCGGCTGATGAACCTATAACACCTGCCAGGTTAGGGCTCATTGCATGCATAAGCAGGTGGTTTTTCTTGTCATATTTAATGCCTTCAAGCTCTGATACGCGGGCTGCCATGGGCACAGCAGAGACACCTGCAGAACCGATAAGCGGGTTAATCTTTTCCTTCAGGAAAAGGTTCATTATCTTAACTGTTAGAATGCCCCCAACAGTACATACAGCAAAATCTACAAGCCCCAGGGCAAAGATAAACAGCGGTTTAGGGTTCAAAAAGGCGTCCGCGTGCATGGTTGCACCGACTGAAATACCAAGGAAAATAGTTACTATATTCATAAGTGCATTCTGGGCCGTATCAGTAAGCCTTGCCACAACACCGCTCTCCTTCATCAGGTTACCCAGCATAAACATACCCATCAGGGGGACAACCGATGGAACCAGAAGGGCAATAATTGCTACTGTAACAAGGGGGAAAATAATCTTTTCCTGTCTTGAAACAGACCTCATCTGTTTCATCTTGATAAGTCTTTCCTTCTGGGTTGTAAAAAGCCTCATGATCGGGGGCTGAATAAGGGGCACCATTGCCATGTATGAATAGGCTGCAAGGGCGTTTGCACCAAGAAGCTGGGGCGCAAGGTGCTGCGTAAGATAAATAGTGGTCGGGCCGTCTGCACCGCCTATAATACCGACCGATGCGGCCTCTTTGAGTGTAAAGCCGGCAAGTATTGTTCCGGTAAAGGTGACAAACACCCCGAGTTGAGCGCCAGCCCCTATAATAAGGGTCTTGGGATTGGCTATAAGCGGGCCAAAATCGGTCATTGCGCCAAGCCCAAGGAAAATTACGCAGGGTATGATCTCCCACTCAAGACCGTACCGATAAAAAAATTGCAGCAACTGGGCATGCCCATCTTCTGTAAAACCCATCAAAGGCACCAGTGGAAAGTTCACAATAAAGATACCGAACCCGATTGGCAGCAGCAGTAATGGCTCAAAATTTTTGGCAATAGCCAGATACATAAAAAGCAGCCCTATCATCCACATGATAATCAGGTTGAACTGAAAATTGGCCAGACCACTTGTTTGAACAATGCCCATAAGCATATCGAGTATTTCATTTGCACTCATAGCTTCTCCTCTAAACAAAAAAGTTTTTCTATTTTTTCAAGACGATATGATGTCTTTTTTATATTATGCTAAAAAAACATAGTTTAAAAAATCCTGTTAATCAACCTTTCTTTTATTTTTTTTATTTTTCGAGCTATTTTTCCGGGATAAACTTTCTTGACAGGGCGCCATATTCAGATTAAATCCTTGACCGACATACTTGATAAAAAGGGTTCAGTTTGATAACTGCCTTTTTTAAAAAAGCAACTAAAAGTAACTATTTAATTTTACTACCTAAAGGACAGGAGATAAGAGCAATGTCAAAGGGGCAATTCTTTAAG
This sequence comes from Deltaproteobacteria bacterium, assembly GCA_016931115.1. Taxonomy (GTDB): domain Bacteria; phylum Desulfobacterota; class DSM-4660; order Desulfatiglandales; family HGW-15; genus JAAZBV01. Next base: position 19,678 of record JAFGFM010000221.1, read on the forward strand.
AATATTAAAATCCATGAAACATGTATAAACACCATCAGGACTCTGGCAATGGATGCGGTCCAGAAGGCAAATTCAGGTCACCCCGGTGCGCCCATGGGGCTGGCCAGTCCTGCTTATCTCCTGTGGAGCGAAATCATGAGACATAACCCTGAAAACCCCGACTGGTTTAACAGGGACAGGTTTGTGCTTTCAGGTGGGCATGCATCCATGCTCTTATATAGCCTTCTCCATCTTACAGGCTACGGCCTTACCATAGAAGAGCTTAAAAACTTCAGGCAGATTGGAAGCAAAACACCAGGGCACCCGGAATTCGGCCACACTGTTGGAGTTGAGACAACCACAGGCCCGCTAGGGCAGGGTTTTACAAATGCCGTGGGCATGGCCCTTGCCGAAAGACACCTTGCATCAATTTATAATAGGCCAGGTTTTGATGTAGTTGATCACTTCACCTATGTGATGTGCGGGGACGGTGACCTGATGGAGGGTATAACATCAGAGGCAGCCTCCTTTGCAGGCCACATGGGGCTATCAAGGCTGATCTGCATATATGATGATAACGGCATTACCATTGAAGGCAAAACAGACCTCACCTTTACAGAGGATATTGCTAAAAGGTTTGAGGCATATAACTGGCATGTGCAGAGGATTGTTGATGGTAATGATCTTGATGCCATTAATGATGCACTAGAAAATGCCAGGGATGAAAAGGAGAGGCCATCCATAATCATTACCAAAACCCACATAGCCTATGGCAGCCCCAACAAGCAGGACACATCTGATGCACATGGCTCCCCACTGGGTGAAGAGGAGGTAAGGCTTACGAAAAAGAACCTTGGCTGGCCTGAAACAGAGAGCTTTTATGTGCCTCGCGAGGTATCAGACCATTTTAAAAAATGCATGGAAAAAGGCAAACAGCAAGAGGCATCATGGAACAGCCTGTTTAACTCCTATAAAAAGGCACATCCTGATCTTGCAGAGGCCTTTATAAATGCCATAAATAACAAACTGGGTGCTGAATGGGAAAACGCCCTACCTGATTTTTCTGACCCAACCATAAGTATTGCCACAAGGGCAGCCTCTGGCAAGGTTTTAAACGCCATTGCGATGAAGGTGCAAAACCTGGTAGGCGGTTCAGCAGACCTTGCACCGTCAAACAACACCATGATCACATCATCACATGATATGCAAAAGGGGGATTATACCGGCCGCAATATCAGGTTTGGTGTAAGAGAACATGCAATGGGGGGCATACTCTCCGGGTTAGCGCTTCATAAGGGGCTTTTACCCTTTGGCGGGACATTTCTGGTGTTTGCCGATTACATGAGGCCATCCATAAGGCTTGCTGCCCTCATGAAACAGCCTGTGAAATATATCTTTACCCATGACAGTATTGCTGTGGGTGAAGATGGCCCGACCCATCAGCCGGTTGAGCAGATCTTTAGTTTAAGGTCTATTCCAGGGCTTATTGTTATCAGGCCATCCGATGCAACTGAGACAACAGAGGCATGGAGATTTGCCATAAAGAGCTTTGACAGGCCTGTAGCCCTTATCCTGAGCAGGCAGAACCTCCCGGTGATTGACAGGAAGAGGTTCGGCAGTGCAGAGGGACTTGCAAAAGGTGCATACATTCTTGCCGATACAGATGGAACACCCGATGTCATTATTATTGCCACAGGCTCAGAGGTGAATATCTCACTTAAGGCGAAGGATATGCTTCTTGAAAAGGGCATCAGGGCCAGGGTGGTAAGCATGCCGAGCATGGAGCTCTTCAGAGAAAACACTCAGGATTATCGTGACAAGGTGCTTCCCCCAACTGTCAAAAACCGTGTAGTTGTTGAAGCAGGTCTCTCAATGGGATGGGAGAGGTACGCTGGTGAAAAGGGTATAATAATAGGGATAGACACCTTTGGCGCCTCAGCACCTGGCGGAACTGTAATGAAAAAATTCGGGTTCACAGCAGAAAACATTGTTGAAAAGGTGGTGGGGCTTATTGGGAAGTAAATGGAAACCTGCAGTTGTAAGGAATGTGTAAGCGCATGTTTTAATGATCCTGGTCGATTAGTACCTGATGACATACTTAAGCTTTCACAATTTTTGGGAATATCTGTAAATGATCTTAAGGAAAACTACCTTGTCAGGGTGCCTGTAACAAGCAATGGTCATACAGCTTATGCGCTTGCGCCTGCCAAGAAAAAAGGCCAGAGATTTATTGCCAACCCTGGCACTGTTGCGCCCGACTATTATGCGGAGGAAAAGGGGCGCTGCATATTCCTTGATGACAGAGATATGTGCTCAGTTCATGAAGCAAAGCCGTTTGAGTGCGGGGCATATATGGGATGCCGCAACTCATTCCTGGGAAAACCCTATCGAGCAAAGACAGTAGAGGAATATTTTTACAAAAGATGGAAATCGAAATAACCCCCTACAGCAACCGGTATCTAATCATCCAGCAGTAATATAAGCCAGGGCATGCTCCTTGGCGGATGTGAATCCGCATCGGTCGGGTCTGTCTCTTTTAGATATTCCTTCATATTGGAAAAGTTATCACCATCAAAGTCATCTTCTGGCAGGACATCGTAAAAATCGATTATTTCATCAGTTTGACTGTAATCAATAATCTTTTGTTCCCACCAGTCATGAATCAGGTCACCATCACTGTCTGCATTATAATCTATATAGGTTACTTTCGAGCTAAAGGACTTTAGATTGATTTCATTTGTGGATTTTATGTAAGAGAGGGCTATAGAATCCTCTATCCAGTTAACAGTGAGGGACTGATAGGCCCTCGGGTACCCTGATGGGACAGAGCTGAAGGACCAGTATATTCCTCCTGCTATATCTATTGCATCCGGCCCTCTGCCCCATAGAACCCTGTGGGTATCCACATGATGGAGATCGCGCTGCGGATCATATGGCACCCACCCCAGGGATGGATAATAGACCTCTATCCATGCATGGGTACCCTCTCCCCAGTCCGCATCTACCGGGTCACCACCTGTGGGAAGAGAATAGGGCTTATGAAGTGAATATCCATGTGTAATCCTGGCCGGGATACCTGCTGCCCTCACCAAAGCCAGAGCAATATGTGCATAGTTGGCGCAGTTGCCATATTTTAACGCAAAGGTGGAGAGGGCGTCGTACCCATATGGGTTTGAGCCATAGTAGATATTATCCATGATCCACCCGTTCAGGGCCTTCAATACCTCCCACTGGGTAGTAAGACCGACCGTGAGCGAATTTACCAGGTTAATAAAAATGGGATTATCTGACTGTACCTCGCCTGAAGGTTTCATGTATGCTGTGATCGAGGCAGGCAGCCCTGAACTGTCAAACGGGAATCTATCACTGGTCACAAATCTGTTCCAGTCAGAGCTTGTTGAAACCATATAACTTTCAGTAACAGTAATAGTGCCCTGCCTCGGATTTGTCCATTTATACTTTTTAAAATCATTTCCATAGGTATCAGTATAATCTTCCACAGAAGGGGTGACAGAAAATGTATAATTCCTTTCTGTGATACTCTGTGTATTGTTAGGTAAGAGATAGTTATCAGGCGGCGTGGTGATGAAAGTAAGAGAGGAGAGACCTGTTGGGACTAAAATAGTATAGGTATGCTTCATCTCAAAGCGGCTCTCCATACTCCCTGAATAATAGTGGAGTGTTCCCCATGCCGTGCCTGGAATGAACAGACTTGAATAAATAATAAAAAATACGAATACCCGTTTAACCACTTATTATTCTCTACTCATCAACTGAAATTATCAGATACTGATATTAAAAAAATTCATTAGTTTATAGACCCCATCCTTTTCCACATAGAATTCAAAATAAAAACTCCCGGTTGCTTCACCAAATTTCAAGGTAACCTCAAAATCGCCATTGGGTTGCGGCCTTATAATCTGATCAACATCAACCTTTGGATTTAAGGTTTCAGTAGATGCAAATACAACCTTAATTTTTCCATATGAGCTGTTGCCTTTAATTGTAATGGAACGTCGGGCATCCTCTGTATAGGATTGACTGAGGGTAAATTCAGAAAAGGTTATAGCCCGTTCAGACATATGAATGGTCAGCCAGAATTCACCCGCTGAATCCTGCTTTACACCGATACCCATATTGGTCATTTCAGGGGATAGTATTTTTAAAAGGTTTTCAGGGGATTCCAGTTGATTTCGCAGGAGGTCAATATTTTTTGCACTGGACACAACAACAAGGTTGTTCACATCTGTAAGACCTGCTGATTTGATCCTTTCAAATGGCGTCCCCAATGCCGTATTGCTTTCAGAAAGTATATCAAGTTCAGCCATCTTAATACTATGTGCTTCAGCAACCATATTTAACTTTTGGTCTACTATGAGTATCTCAAGGCCATTTTGGGATCGGATCTGGTTAATAGATGTTAATACTGTATCAACTATATTATCGGGAATCTGCTGCCCTTTACAGGGCATGGTATACAGATAAAGCATAATCAATAATAAAGAGACACTTAAATATCTCTTGCCTGTTTTATTGAATGTAAACATTTTTATCTCTCACATGGACTGTGAACCTGCATAAATCATTTCAAAGCACAAGGTCGGTAATCCACTTGTAAATTAAAGACCAGAATGAATGGCTACCAGCCCGGCTTTACCGGGAATGACTGCATTACCACACCTTTTTCATGGTTTATAACCTATATTGCTCGACTTTTCAATCACTGGAATAACCTAAATCCACCGCCTAAAGAAAACCGGAGAGAATCCCTTCAAAATTTGTACATCAAAAAATACCACTGACCACTCAACGTATA
>JAFGFM010000222.1 GCA_016931115.1 Deltaproteobacteria bacterium
AGCCTGACCTTATCATCTTTGACCCGCCATACTTCAGCAAAAAGGCAGAGGAATATTCAGAGGGCAGCATTTCAAACCTCACGGGAGAAGAATACCTTACCTTTCTTGAAAGATTTTTCAAGCTTGCCATTGAGAACAGTAAAAAGAGCACAAGGATTGCGATGGTTAATGCCGACTGGCGTGATTTTCAGGGCAAGCCCGCTATTGAAGAGACCCGTCATTCTTCTATTTTTGTTACTGACTATTGCAGGCTAATGGAAAAGTCCGGCTGGGAAATAACCCATATTATTCAGGCCCCCATGTCATCAGAGAGGTTCCAGGCAAATATTGTGGCTGCAATGCAGAAATCTAAAATACTGGGTGTTACAAGCAGGTATGTTGTTATATCAAAGCACAGGCTGTAGGCTAAAATTCTTTTTATGTCCTTAAATGAAATAAATAATCGGGGCGGTATCGCACATAATTATTCTGTGATTTCTTATTGCCTCCGCTATTCCCATGATGTCCTTTCCGAGTCAACATATTCCAGAGCGAAAATATTATTCCATACTTCCTTTCCAACACCTTTCAGATCATAAATATTAAGGTTTTGCTTTGCCGTGTCCTGGATTGAAATTTCTGCAATGAGCTTTGTCAATAAAATAACATACCCCTAACTCTCTCTTTGCATAAAAAGCTGAAATATATTATCAATTATTCAGAGGATATCAATAAGATGGCACTTGATTATACAACTCTGGATATGTTAAGGCAGAACCATCCGGCGTGGAGACTGTTGCGCGCTAATCATGCCCCCCTTATTGCAAGCTTTCTTTTCAGGGTTTTTATTCTGCCCAATTTGCGGAACCTTTCAGAGGCCGATCTGGTGGAGGCGCTGGAGGATGAACTTTTTGCGCTACGAGAGCAGATAGGGCAGGAGGTCTTTCCCGGAACCGCACAAAGCTATCTGAATGACTGGGCGGATAATGATAAGGGGTGGCTGCGTAAATTCTATCCCGCAGGCACTGATGAACCCCATTTCGATCTGACGCCGGCCACGGAAAAGGCGCTTTCATGGCTTGAAAAACTCACAGAACGCTCTTTTGTCGGTACAGAATCCAGGCTTCTTACCCTGTTTGAACTTCTGCGTCAGATGAGCGAGGGAAGTGAGACAGACCCTCAGACGCGTATTAACGAATTACAAAAGCGGCGCAAGGATTTAGACGATGAGATTGCACGCGTCATTGCCGGTGATATTTCACTCCTGGATGACACCGCTCTTAAAGAGCGCTTTCAGCAGTTTATCCAGATGGCAAGAGAATTGCTGGCAGATTTTCGCGAAGTTGAAAACAATTTCAGAAATCTTGACCGACGGGTACGTGAAAGAATTGCCCTCTGGGAGGGAGCAAAGGGTGAACTTCTCCAGGAGATAATGGGAGAAAGGGATGCTATTTCTGATTCGGATCAGGGTAAAAGTTTTCAGGCATTCTGGGATTTTCTCATGTCACAGTCAAGACAGGAAGAGTTGAGCAGCCTGCTGGAACAGGTGCTTTCCCTTGCTCCAATACTGGCTATGAGCCCTGATGCCCGTCTGCATCGCATACATTATGACTGGCTTGAGGCAGGTGAACATACTCAGCGGACAGTTGCAAGGCTTTCTGAGCAGTTACGCAGGTTTCTTGATGACAAGGCATGGCTTGAAAACCGCCGCATTATGGATATCCTGCACAGTATTGAAACCCATGCCCTTGCTCTGCGTGAAGATATCCCTTCGGGGCATTTCATCTCTATTCCCGAGACATTCGCGAACATTGATCTTCCTCTTGAAAGGCCGCTTTACAGAGAGCCTTTTAAGCCCATCATTGAAGACCTGATTAAGGATGAGGGAGATGCTGATGTGGATACGATAGCCCTTTATTCCCAGATAATGGTTGACAGGGCAGAGCTCAGGGAAAATATTCGAAAGGAGCTTCAAAACCGGGGTCAGATAACTCTTGCCGAGGTAGTTAACCTTCATCCTCTTAGATACGGACTTACCGAGCTGGTCGCAGACCTTGAGATCGCCGGGGAATGGGCTGAAACGGCTGTGGATGAGGATATACATGAAAAGGTAAGCTGGCAATCGAGTCAAGGAATTACGCGTCAGGCGACCTTGCCGCGTATTATTTTGTTAAGGAGTTGAAGATGAATTTGATGGAAAAGGATATCAGCCAAATAAATAATCCGAACAATGAAATCTCTTCCGCTCTTGTTCATCTGTTAAAGGGTGTGGTTTATCAGGAGGAAAATCCCGGATTGTGGAGCTCCCTGTTAAGCAAACAGGCAAGGATAAGGGATTACGTATCAGTTATAGGGTTGGAGCTGATGCTCGATGAATCAGAAGGGTATGCCTTTTTACGCTCTGTTCAGGAGATCAGCGATGACACAACCTCTATTCCGCGTCTTATTGCACGCAGGCAGCTTTCTTATCCGGTAAGTTTGCTGCTGGCTCTTCTTCGAAAAAAACTAGCTGAGTTAGATGCCGGCGGTAACGATACAAGGCTCATTCTTTCAAGGGATGAGGTGGCTGAATTAATAAGGATATTTTTGCCCACCGGCAGCAATGAGGCAAAGCTTATTGATCAAATTGACTCCACATTAAATAAAATTGCTGAACTGGGTTTCATAAGGCGTTTAAGGGGAGAGGGGCAGATGATTGAGGTGCGGCGTATTATCAAGGCATTTGTTGATGCACAATGGTTGGCCGACTTTGATCAGCGCCTTTACGAATACAGGCAGCAGCCAGCAGAAGAGAGGGAGAACAACAATGACTGAACAGCTTGGCCTGGAATTTATTTCGGATGACCGGTTGGCCGGGTTTCGTCTTGTAAGGCTTGAGGTTTTAAACTGGGGAACATTTGACGGCAGGGTATGGACACTCAGGCTGGGGGGCAGAAATGTGTTGCTTACAGGAGATATAGGGTCTGGAAAATCAACCCTTGTTGATGCCCTTACTACCCTTCTGGTACCGGCTAATCGTATTGCCTATAACAAGGCTGCGGGCGCTGATATTCGTGAAAGAACATTGAGGTCATATGTTCTGGGTTATTACAAATCTGAGAGGCAGGAGATGCTGAACAGCACGAAACCTGTCTCCCTCAGGGATTTCAACAGCTATTCGGTTATACTTGGCGTTTTTCATAATGAAGGATACAACAAAACATGCACCCTTGCGCAGGTCTTCTGGATGAAGGAATCTAAAACGCAGCCAGCCAGGCTGTATGCTGCCTGTGAGCGTGACATTTCTATTGCCTCTGACTTTTCGGGTTTCGGTAAAGAGATAGCAGGGCTTCGAAAAAAACTGCGGTCAAACAATGTGGAGATATTTGACAGTTATCCGCCATATGGCGCATGGTTTCGCAGGCGTTTCGGAATTGATAATGAACAGGCCCTTGATCTTTTTCATCAGACAGTCTCACTTAAATCTGTTGGAAACCTTACCGACTTTGTAAGAAGCCACATGCTTGAACCCTTTGATGTTGCGCCCAGGATTACAGCGCTTATTAAACATTTTGAGGACCTCAGCCGCGCTCATGAGGCTGTGCTCAAGGCCAGACAACAGCTTGAAATGCTCGCGCCTCTTGTTGCTGACTTTGATATTCTTCAGGAGTTTCAGCTTTCAGTTGAACAACTTAGATCATGCAGGGATGCCCTACGACCCTGGTTTGCCTCCCTGAAGGTTGATCTCCTGGATAAACGTATTTTCTCCCTGGACGATGAGTTAAAACGTCATCAGGCAGCGATTGAACGTATGGAAGAGCTGCGCCGCTCGCAGCAGGAAAAGGAACGTGAACTCCGAAGAAACATCGCAGAAAATGGAGGTGACCGCATAGAAAGCATTGCGGCTGAGATAAAAAATAAAGAGGAGGAGCTTGAAAGAAGAAGGCAAAGGGCCAGGAGGTATAATGAACTTGTCTGTGCATTGGGCGAACAACCCGCTATGGGAGAAGAAGAATTCATAACACAAAGATCCCGAAATGCAGCGCTTTACAGGGAGGCGCTTGAAGGCGAAAATTTACTGCAAAACGAGATAACAGAAAAGGGGGTAGCCCTGTCTCGTGCGCGCACCGAGTATGATGAATTAAAAACAGAGATAAAGGGGTTGAAGGTAAGGCGCAGCAATATTGATGAAAAACAGGTTTCTATCAGACACTCTATCAGTAAAACGCTTAACATATCAGAAGAGGAGATGCCATATATAGGTGAACTTATTCAGGTACACGAGGATGAACAGGACTGGGAAGGGGCAATTGAAAGGCTGCTGCGCGGTTTCGGGCTCTCTCTGCTGGTTCCTGATAAGCATTATGCTGCGGTTGCGGAATTTGTTGATAAAGCACACCTTAAAGGGAAACTGGTATATTTCAGGGTGCGTGAAACCGGGCCAAGGGAGCTTCCTTCACCTCATACTAATTCACTGGTAAGAAAGGTTCAAATCAAACCCGATTCATCCTTTTACGGCTGGATAGAGGGTGAATTATCAAGGCGGTTTGATCTGGCCTGCTGTAAAACTCAGGAGCAGTTCCGTCGTGAATCAAGGGCCATTACTGCTGCCGGGCAGATAAAGATTCAGGGAGAGCGGCATGAAAAGGATGATCGACACAGGCTTGATGACAGGACTCGATATGTATTAGGCTGGAGCAATGCCCAAAAGATTGAAGCGCTTGAAGAGAGGGCAGCGCTTCATGAGAAAAACATCTCCGGTCTTGCAGGAGATATCAGCGGAATACAAAATAAACAGGCAAACCTGAGAGACAGGCTTGAAAAACTCTCAAAGCTGGATGAATATACCGATTTTCGCGATATAGACTGGAATCCCCTGGCCCTTCAAATAGCTAAACTTGAGGAAGAAAAAAAAGGTCTTGAAACAGCATCTGACATTTTGAAGACACTTGCCCTGCTACTAACTTCACTTGAAAAGGAACTGAAGGAGGTTGAAAAACAGCTTGATGAAAGGAAAGACAGCCGATCCAAAACAGAACAGAAAATTGTTATCGCAAATGAACTCAAGGCCGAGGCTCAGTCGCTTTTGGCGGACATATCAGAAGAGACGAAAACCCTTTTTAAACATCTAGAAAAAATGCGTGAAGAGGCACCAGGCAGTCAATTGCTTACAGTGGAATCCTGCGACAATCGTGAACGTGATATGAGGGAATGGCTTCAGAGTAAAATAGATGCGGAAGACAGAAAAATCGCCAGACTGGGAGAGAAAATCATCAGAGAGATGACAGAATACAGAAAAGAGTGGCCTCTTGAGACAAGTGAAGTGGATGTAAGCCTGAATGCCGGACATGAATACAGGGCCATGCTTGACAAGCTTAAGGCTGATGATCTGCCACGTTTTGAAGAGCGGTTCAAAGAGCTTCTTAATGTTAACACTATTCGGGAGGTAGCAATTTTTCAGTCACAGATCAACCGTGAAAGAGAGACCATTAAAGATCGTATAGCCCAGATAAACCGCTCTCTTACTGAAATTGACTATAACCAGGGAAGGTATATCACCCTTGAAGCGCAGATGAACCTTGATGCGGATATAAGAGAATTTCAAAAAGAGCTGCGCACCTGCACTGAAGGCGCTTTGACTGGTTCCGGCGATACCCAGTATTCGGAGGCCAAGTTTCTTCAGGTAAAGAGAATAATAGAGAGATTCAGGGGGCGTGAAGAGTATTCGGATATGGATCGCAGATGGACTGCAAAGGTTACAGATGTCCGTAATTGGTTTGTCTTTGCCGCAAGTGAACGATGGCGCGAGGATGATACTGAATATGAGCATTATGCCGATTCAGGAGGGAAATCAGGGGGGCAGAAGGAGAAACTTGCATATACTGTGCTGGCAGCCAGCCTGGCTTATCAGTTCGGTCTGGAATGGGGGGCAGTGCGTTCCCGCTCTTTCCGCTTTGTGGTAATAGATGAGGCATTTGGACGCGGTTCGGATGAATCAGCAAATTATGGTTTAAGGCTTTTTGAGCAGCTCAACCTTCAGCTTCTTATTGTGACACCATTGCAGAAAATACATATCATAGAGCCCTTTGTAGCGGGCGTAGGCTTTGTGCACAGTAATGATGGCCGCAACTCGGTATTGCGGAATCTTACAATAGAGGAGTACCGCACTGAAAAGCAGAGGGTGACAGGATGAAATGGACGACTGTCACTGATATAAGGGCGCAGATAGATAAGCTCTGGAATCGTGGTTCGCTGCTGGCCTGCCTATGTGAAGGAGAGAACATCTTTCCCTTGCGACTAACAGTAAAGGGGCCGGACTCAAAGGAATTGAGTGAGCGTTTTTCTGAGGTTCAAAGCTGGATAGCCCGGCTAAAAGAATCAGCAAAATTCTTTAGGATAGAATGGAAAAAGATCAACCATCGAATAGTTGGAACAAATGAAATACCATCGGCAATCTGGATTGATAGCCTTGATGATGCACTCAGGCTTACAGGCAGAAGGGAGGTTGCGGATCAATTTATTGAGCTTGTTAAAATTACAGGTGATAAACAACCGAAACTTCTGACCTGGCTTGCTAAAAGGCCTCTTCGTGCCCTGGAGATCGCTAAAGACTGGCCGCAGCTTCTGCTTATTGTTGACTGGCTTATCAGACATAACCGCCCGGGGGTTTATCTCAGGCAGATTGATCTACCCGGTATTCATACCAAGTTTATTGAGGGGTACAGGAATGTTCTTATTGAACTGCTTGATATAGTTCTTCCTGAAACTGCGATAGATAAAACCAGCAGAGGTATAACTGGGTTCTGTCGACGCTATGGGTTTCTGGATAAACCTTTGCGTGCACGCTTCAGGGTGCTTGACCAAAATATCAGGCTGCTTTCAGCCGGTTCTGATCAGGATATAACTGTCACAGAAGAGACCTTCTCCGCCCTTCAAATACCTGTTTCAAAGGTTTTTATTACTGAAAATGAGATCAACTTTCTGGCCTTTCCGGTGGTGGCTGATGCTATACTCATATTTGGAGCAGGCTATGGGTTCAATAATCTCTCCTCTGCACAATGGCTTCACCACAAAAAGATTTATTACTGGGGTGATATTGATACGCACGGCTTTGCAATCCTCAATCAGTTGCGAGGGATTTTGCCTGATGTAAAATCCTTTCTGATGGATACTCAGACACTCCTCGGCCACAGGGAACTATGGGGGTTTGAGTCCAATCCAGAAAAGGCAAATCTTGCACGACTTACACCTGAGGAGACAAAACTCTATGATCAATTGCGTAATAATCACTGGGGAGAAAATATAAGGCTCGAGCAGGAGCGAGTGGGGTTCAAATTTCTCACTGATGTTTTAGAGGAGTTGTAGATAGGTGTCAGGCTGGCGGATAATAACAGCATCATTAGACTAGCTCTGGACTTTATCAGGAATTTGTGTCAATATACCATGCATCACCATTTGGCAGCAGGGTCAAGCCCTGCTCACAACAGATCACAGCACTGGATATTCCATTCTCTGCACTTTGTAAAACCAGGGAGTTCAGATGTTTTTTTTAAGATGGTGAACACTCCCATCTTTTAACCTGAGATTCAACCGGATGGCTGATATTTGCGGGAGGCACAACGTCAGGTTACACCCTGTGACAGGGTAAATTTAGTATTAGATGTTTGATGCCAACACCACCCACATTTAAATTAAAGAGAGAGGAAACATATGGCAAAACCAAATTATTCATTTGAAAAACGAAAAAAAGAGCTCGCTAAAAAGAAAAAACAGGAGGACAAGCGTCAAAAAAAAATGACCCAGGATCATGAAGAGACGCAAACCGAAGATCCTCCAGAGGAAAAAGATGAAAAAAACATTTAAAATAACTCACCCTAAAATCAAACCTGCCAGACTGATAGAGGCAGTAAGGGGTGATGTCAGGAAGTACATAAAGAGAGAGCGTAATAAAAAACTGCCGGAAGGCGTTGATTTCTGGGATTTTGAATGTAAGTTTGGTCCCACTGCTGAAGAATCAAGGGTGATTCATGTTGGCGACATTGGCAAATCCATTGATGAAGCCGAAGAGCAGCAGCTGGAGTCATTTTATCTGGAAATCATAGCAAAGCCAGGGCACAGAACAAAAAAGCCCAGGAGCGACGCTGTTAAACCTACAATTTAGAAACAAAACTGGATTATTATATGTCATTTGATCAACTTGGCCTTCGGGACGAACTGCTTAAGGCTGTTAAAGACAAGGATTACACTGCCCCCACCCTCATTCAGGCAAAAGTTATTCCTGCTATTCTTGACGGGAGGGACATCCTTGCAAGGGCACAGACCGGGACCGGAAAAACAGATGCCTTTGCGCTTCCTTTAGTTGAGATCCTGAGCAGGAACCGGCAGAAAGGAAACGAGCGATATCCCCGCGCGCTTGTCCTGACACCCACGCGGGAACTTGCACTACAGGTTGGAGAGAGTATCAAGGCCTATGCAAGAAGGGTCTCCCTTAGGTGCACCGTGGTATATGGCGGTGTCAGCATTGATCCGCAGATTGATCGGCTGAGGCGCGGCATAGACATCCTTGTGGCCACTCCGGGCCGCCTGCTGGATCTTGCAGGCCAGAGGCATTTGAATCTTTCCCTGATAGAATTTCTGGTTTTTGATGAGGCTGACAGGATGCTGGATTTGGGGTTCAGTGAAGAGATCTCCGAGATACTCAATCTCCTTCCATCTGAACGCAGAACCATGCTGTTTTCTGCCACCTACACCCAGCAGATCCGTGATCTTGCCAGAAAAATGCTTAAGAATCCGGAATATATCGAGGTGACACCCGACAATACGGCAGCAGAATCAGTAACACAGAAGGTACATCTGGTGCACCGATCTAATAAACTGGCCCTTCTCATTCACCTCATCACCAGGGGTAACTGGAACCAGATACTGATTTTTACACGTACAAGATACGGGGCAAACAAACTCACGGAGAACCTTGGCGAACAGGGGATCAGCGTTGCCGCGATGCATGGCAACAAGAGCCAGTCGGTCAGGATACGTACACTCGAATCGTTCAAGAAGGGTGAGGTCCGTGTCCTTGTGGCAACAGATGTGGCTGCAAGGGGGCTGGATATCAGTAATCTGCCCTATGTGGTTAATTACGATATGCCGGGCATCCCGGAAGATTATGTTCACCGTATCGGTCGCACTGGAAGGGCTGGCGAAAAAGGCATTGCCATCTCGCTAATTACCCAGGATGATAAGGTCAATCTTAAGGCCATTGAAAAACTGCTGAAGCAGAAGATTCCTGTTGAAAAGGTTGAGGGCTATACAGAGGATAGCGACACAGCTAATTTTCTTATCTTTCGTCCCAATGGCGCATCAAAAGACAAAGAGGTAGAGAAGGCCATAAAGGAGAGGGTCGCGAGAAAAAAGGCCTCAGCACAACGATTGCAAACACGTAATGTTAAAACCACAGGTTCAGGAAAAAAGTCAAGCCCGGAATCAAAAACCAGATCCGGCAGGAAAAACAACAGGGCAGGGAAAAAGCCATCAAAATCAGGATCGCACTCGCAACAATCTTCAAAACAAGGCAAATTGAGCCTGCCCAGGGCGAAAAGAAAATAAAAAAAGGAGGAGACCATATGTCATACAATTTTAAAAATCTGGTATTTGAGGGTGGTGGCGTTAAAGGTATCGCCTATGTAGGAGCGCTTGATGTTTTAAAGACAAAGGAGATATTAAAGGATATTGAGAGGGTTGGAGGGACATCCGCAGGGGCCATAAATGCCATTCTTGTTGGACTTAATTTCAGCCAGAAAGAGACAAAGGAGGTGCTCTGGTCGCTCGATTTTAAAAAACTGATGGATGATTCATGGGGTGTTGTAAAGGATGCAAAGAGATTAATAGAAGAATATGGATGGTATAAGGGTGATTTTTTCAGGGGCTGGATAGGAAAGCAGATCAAAAAGAAAACAGGTAATAGCGAGAGCACCTTTGCTGATATTGAAACAATGAAGGGAAAAGGGAAATTCAAGTCCCTCTATTTTATGGGGACTAACCTCTCCACAGGCTTTTCAGAGGTCTTTTCACCTGAGCATACCCCCAGGATGTGCGTAGCCGATGCTGTCCGTATCTCCATGTCCATACCTCTATTCTTTGCAGCAAAAAGGAGCATTAGAGGAGATATATATGTGGATGGAGGGGTTCTGGATAACTATCCGGTAAAATTATTTGACAGAGAAAAGTATGTGAGCGGTGAGGGAGGCGTTCAGACAAAATATTATGAGAAGATAAATAAAAAGGTAAAAAGAATGAGCCGCCCTGTTTCAAAATATATCTACAACAAACAGACCCTGGGGTTCAGGCTTGATGCAAAGGAAGAGATAGCGCTGTTCCGCGATCATGCGGAACCTGTCACCAAAAAAATTGATAACTTCATGGATTATACATGGGGCTTGATAAACACAATCCTGAATGCACAGCAGAGTATCCATCTTCACAGCGATGACTGGGGCAGAACGATTTACATAGACACACTGGGTGTAAAGACTACTGATTTTAGTCTAAGTGATGATAAAAAACAGGCCCTGGTAAAATCAGGGGCTACATGGACAGAGGAATACTTTAAGTGGTTTGATAACACTGCTGATGCGCCAAATAAATAAGTAAAAACTTATTAACCACGAAACACACTAAATACACGAAAAGGTTTTTAATGGCCCTGAAAACCGGTATGGAAGGAGTGTAATAGTGAATAAGCCAAAGATAAAAGCTGATAAAGAATCTCCTCTACGATTAAAGATAAGATTTAACACCATCCATTTATCCACCACACCAGCGAGTGCTGTATAAATAATGTTTAGCATATCGCCCCTATAGGGCTGGTAAAAAAATGACGCAAATATAAAGAAACCAGTTTCAATATGTTGAAAATAATTCAATATATTGAAGTTAATTCGCTCTAAGGCTGTTTCATTTTCAACAATTACCAATAAATCAACTAGTTGCAATATTGGCATGCTATATGCATAATTAATAAGATTTATTTTA
>JAFGFM010000223.1 GCA_016931115.1 Deltaproteobacteria bacterium
AGTTCGTTTGGCATATTAATTGTATAAATAATCATATTGAATAAATGCTTTACCCTGCTACATTTTTCAACAAAAGGAGGACATTATGAGATTATTATTTTCTGAACTATCTCAGAGTCTTACGCCTGAAAGACCTCCTCTTCGCATCAAGACAGGAAACTGTCAATCCGGTCATTTTTTTGTCGCATATTATGTTTACTGGGGTATCTATCCAAATAAAAGAGAAAACCGATGAATGAATTACCCGGAATAATTAATAATACTCTAGTTACCACCCAAAATATAATAGCGCTTCTTGAGGAGATATCTGTCGAAAATGAGCCCACATTTATAAAGCTAGGTGAGAATCTCCAGAAAATATACTCAGACGCAAAAGGTCTTACAGAGCTTACCAGAGAGATAGCGATGCTGCTAGATGGGTCATCCAAAGACAATATACTTGGTAATATCGGAACGTTTACAAGAATATCTCTATCCAGGCTGAACACCTGCCGGGAGGATGTGATTAATATACTGCCAAAGGTTGAAACATATTCAACAAATCTGAAACGCCTTAATGATATGATCCCGGTAATCAAAAATATCGCTAAAAAACTGAACATTGTTGCCCTTCATATTGCCATTGAAACCAGCAGAAACAGAGAATCTGAGGAAATGTTCAGCTTTTTTGTCCAGGAGATAAGAAAGCTTGCTGACAGGGTTAATGCTATCTCTGTAAAAATAAGGGAAGAGGCCGAAAATGAAAAATCTAAACAAATTTCGGATTCAAATAGTTTTACAGAAAAAAAAGATCGCATAAACACCCTTGCAGACCATGCGCATCATTCAGTTGAAGAAAATATTAGTGAAATTGAGAATCTGGTAACAATATCCCTCAATGCCATGAGGAATGCAGAAACACGTTCAAAAAAATTATATTCTCTCGTTGGTGAGATTGTCGTCGCCATTCAGTTTCATGATATTACTCGTCAACAGATAGAACACGTAATTCAATCCCTTGGAGAAATCGAGCCACTTTTAAAGGCAGATAAAAATAACGAAACAGCCTTTTCTGAAAATCAGGGTAACAACCTTGTAAAAGCCTACACTTTGTTCACATTGCAGACCGAACAAATAACCCAGGTAATCAAAGAGATAAATAGTTCATATAAGAAGATTCGACAATCCTTCATTGAAATAGATAATGTTATACAAGGCCTGGTTAATGAAATGATTGATCTATGCCAAAACACCGAACATTCTGGCTCTGATATTAATCCTTTTCAAAAACTTACTACCGGTCTTAATAATCTCGATAAAATTATGTCGCAGGGCAAAGAAATAGCAGAGATGATTGATTCGAATCTGAAACAGTCTGCTGAAACAGCCCAGCATATGGCAGGCCAGCTCAATCAGATGAATGACATAAGCTCTGATCTGCATATTAAAGCAATAAATGCCCTTATAATGTCCAAACGGCTGGGCTCCAATGGTAAGACCCTGTCTGTGCTTGCAGAGGATGTTACAGAGGTTTCTCTTGAATCAAATGAGTTTGTACTTGATGTTGTAGAGATCCTCAAGGCTATAGAGGATCTTTCATCAAACTTGTCAGGCGTTTCCATTCAGGAGGAAGCAGGTAATGATAATAGCTCAATAGAAGCAAACCCTTCATCAGGAATTGATATGATAGCCGATGTTTATGCAGATTATCTTGCCAAATCAAAACTATCAATTGAACGATCGAAAGACCTTAAAAATAAAATTGTCCTACTTGAGTCTGATATTAATTTTTTCAATAAAATAGAAGACTCACTTACATATCAAAAGGATATGATTGCCCAGATGATGAAAAGCATCAGACCTTTCATAACTGAAGAGGGTCTTGCTAATGATGAACTGGAGCATCTACGAAACAGATATACCATGGAAATTGAAAGAGGAATCCATGAAAAGGCTCTTGGTAAAAATAAATCATTACAATATGACACTCGAGAATCACAAAGGGAAAAGACTGGTTCTACCGAAGCGGATGACGCTGACTATATAGCCGATAATGTAGAACTCTTCTGACCCTTAAACTATGATTCTTAACATAGGGAGAAAGAAAGATATGGGCAATAAAAATACGGAAATTGGATCATCTCTGACAGTATATAACATTGCAGAATTACATGTTAAATTTCAGGAATTAATAAACAATGCCGACAGGATTGATATTGACTTGAACAGTATAACAGATTGTGACACTTCGGGGGTTCAACTGCTCCATTCGGTAAAAAAGAGCTGCCTTGAAAAAAATAAAGAAATATCACTTAAAAATCCTTCTGCTGCTGTCCATGAAGCGCTCAACAGGATATCAACAACATGGGATGAATTTTTCAAATAAAATGGAGAAACAGATGTCGAAAGTAATAATGGCGGTAGACGACTCAACCAGTATAAGGCAGATGGTCGGATTCATCTTAAGAGATGCAGGATACGAGGTTATTGAGGCTATTGATGGACAGGATGGGGTCAATCACCTGCTCAATAATTCAGGCATAGATATGATAATCACTGATCTCAACATGCCAAACATGGATGGCATAGAACTTATTAAACAGGCGCGCGCCATGCCAAAATATAAATATATACCTATAGTGATGTTAACAACCGAATCACAGGATAACAAAAAACAGGCCGGAAAGGCCGCGGGCGCAACAGGATGGATAGTTAAACCCTTTCAACCGGATCAGCTTTTGGCAGTTATCCGGAAGGTGCTCAGATGATCAATAGTGATTTTACAGTATGTGTTTCAATTAATGCTGTGAACTGCATAAGGTGAAAATATGAACGAAACAACAAATTTCAATGATATTTTTCGGCAGGAAGCTGATGAGCTGCTTTTTGAAATAGAAGAAGCAGTTCTTGAAATTGAAGAAAATCCGGACGACAAAGAAGCTATTAACAGGATTTTCAGGGCTGTGCATACCATTAAGGGGTCAGGAGGTATGCTTGGCTTTACCAGGGTGGCACAGTTTACCCATACACTTGAAACAGTCCTTGATACATTGAGAGAAGGAAGGCTTACAGTTGATAAAAACCTGATAAATCTCATTCTCAGATCAAGAGATCATATTAAGTCAATACTCGATTCCACTTCCGGTGTTGGTGAAATAGACCCTGACCAGGAAAAGATCCTTTTAACTCAACTGAATGACTTGATTCCATTAGACGATGATAAAAATGCCCAGTATGAATCTGGAAATGGGCAGGAAGAGACTCTATCAAAATATTCACCCAAAGAATCCATATACCGTATAACATTCAAGCCTGGTAAAGATATATTCCGGACCGGAACAGACCCAGGCCTGCTGATTGAAGAGTTAAAAAGCTTTGGAGACCATAACATTATCCTTCATTATAAAAATATACCCTCAATTGATGTTTTAATCCCTGATGAATGCTATTTATCATGGGATATCATCCTCACAACCAGTCAAACTGCTGATGATATTAAAGATGTATTTATTTTCGTTGAAGATAATTGTGAACTCACAATTGATATTGTTGATGAATTGATCGAAGGTGATGATTATAAAGAGGTAAAAAAGATTGGTGAGATACTTGTAGAAAGGCAGGTTATTTCTGAAGAAGATATAAAAAGCACCCTGAACGATCAAAAACGCCTTGGAGAACTCCTTATAGAAAAAAACAAGGTGGATTATGATACCATTGAAACAGCTCTTGCAGAACAGACTCAGATTAAAAAAACCAGAGAAAAACACAGGGAGGAAATAAAGGCCTCCAGCCTGAGGGTTACATCGGAAAAACTGGACAGTCTTGTTGATCTTGTAGGGGAACTTGTTACTGTACAGGCAAGACTATCTCAGTTTTCATCGGTCATGGATCATTCAGAATTGTTATCAATAGCTGAAGAGGTGGAAAAACTTACCACTGAACTCAGGGATAATACAATGGATATCCGCATGATGCCAATAGGAACAATATTCAGCAAATTCAAACGTCTCGTCAGAGACCTTTCATCGGATCTTGGCAAAAGCATTAATCTACTGACTGAAGGAGCAGAGACAGAACTGGACAAGACAGTCATTGACAGGCTTGATGATCCGCTTGTTCATCTCATAAGAAATTGTATTGATCATGGTATAGAAACCCCCTCTGTCCGCAAAGAAAATGGCAAACAAGAGACTGGGACTATTAAACTATCAGCCGTTCATAAAGGTGCATATGTTGTAATCACAATAAAAGACGATGGTGCAGGACTTAATGCTGATGCTATAAAAGAAAAGGCTATCGAGAAGGGGATAATACAAAGGGAGGCTGTTCTTTCTGAGAAACAAATCTATGAATTAATTTTCACTCCAGGGTTTTCAACTGCAACCACTGTTACAAATATCTCCGGCAGAGGTGTCGGTATGGATGTTGTAAAAAGAACCATTGTATCATTGAGGGGGTCCATCGAACTTGACAGCTCCCCTGGTCAAGGCACAATGATAACACTTAAACTCCCTTTAACTCTTGCTATTATAAATGGTTTACTGGTATCCATCGCCGATACCTGTTATATTCTTCCCCTTGCTACAGTGGAAGAATGCGTTGAACTCACACAAGAAAATTCTGACCAATCTCACGGCTCCAATCTTCTTAATGTAAGAGGCGAAATTGTGCCTTATATACGTCTCAGGGATCATCTTAATATTGAAGGTAAAAGGCCTAATCTTGAACATATAGTAATCACGGATGTCCAGGATAAAAGGATAGGATTTGTTGTCGATAAGGTTATAGGAGGCCATCAGACTGTAATAAAGGCTCTTGGCCCTGCTTTTAAATATGTAAGAGAGGTATCAGGCGCGACTATCCTTGGAGATGGCAAAATTGCCCTTATCCTTGATGTTAATGCCCTGATGTTATTTAAGGAACACTAGATAAATTAAAAACCATTGGTAGTAGTTTTCGCCAACAACACAGTAATCTGATAGGGAGGATGATTATATGGCAACAACTGAGATATTGGAAACAAATAAGTATCTGTCTTTTAAATTGGATAATGAAATCTATGCCTTTGATATTTCCCAGGTGCGTGAGGTATTGGATTATACAGAGATAACAAAGGTGCCTAAAATGCCTGCCTTTGTAAAAGGCATTATTAACCTGAGGGGCGGTGTTGTCCCTGTAGTAGACCTGAGGAGAAAATTCGATCTTCCTTCTTCTGAAAATACAGTAAATACATGTATCATCATAATGGACATAACAATAGATAATGAAAAGACTCTTATCGGAGCACTTGCAGATTCTGTCCAGGAGGTTATGACCATTGAACCTGATTTCATCGAACCACCACCCAAAATCGGAACCAGGCTAAATACAGAGTTTATAAGGGGCATGGGTAAAAAAAATGATAAATTCATAATAATCATTGACATCGATAAGGTGTTTTCAAGTGGAGAAGCCTATATGCTTCAGGAAACTAAAGAATGCCGGCAATTTGAGGATACCTCTCAAGAGGATATGGAAAAAAATAATAATGAAAATGGAGATAAATAATTTTTTAATCATATAACAGAATCATTGAAAGGAGCATAATTATGCTGAATAACATCAAAATAGGGTTAAAAATAACAGGGGGGTTTGTAATTATCCTTATATTAATGGCTGTTGTGGCTTACATTGGATATGCTGGCATGAAAGGGGTGGCAAAACGGGTTGACATATCAGACCACATGAATGAATTAACACAATATATGCTGGAAACAAGGCTGCATGTAAACAGGTTTATAAGAAACAAAGATAGAGAACTGGTAAAACAAGTTGATGAGAATATTAAAAAAATTAAAGACATATCAAATGACACCGCAGGGAAACTTACTCAACAAACCGATCTTGATAAAGACAAGGAATTCAACACCAAGGTTGATAGATACTATTCGCTTTTTCAGGAATATCAGGAGATCAGCAACAAGAAAGATAATGCAATCACCACCGCAGCAAACAATGCCCTTTCGGTTATTGAAAAAGCCGAAAATTTAGCATCTAATCAGAACGCCCAGGTTATATTGACTGACACAAATAAAGTAATCCAGCAACTCCTTCAAATACGCATTGCTTTCCTCTATTACCTGTATACAAACGGAAATAAAACCTATGCCGATACAATAGCAAAAATGGTCCCGGAGCTGCATGATCTGATTACAGAGATGATTGGGAGTTCAGCCGCCAATAGTTCCGCCTTAAATGAAGTCAAGGGTAACCTTACAATATATAATGACTCCTTCTTACAAGTTGTATCAAATATGGAAACCATGAATAAAGTTGAAGTAGATATGGCCAAGGCAGCCGAAGAGGCTGTAGAAATCTGTATAAAAATGATGTCTGAAATGAAAACTAAAATGAATGACGAGATAGAAAATGCAAACAGAAATTTACTTATAGGATTCCTTATTGCCCTTATTGTGGGTATCGTTTTTGCCTATTTCATAACCCGTTCAATAACAGCCCCTCTGGCGATAGGCGTGGATGTGGCTGAAAACATGTCAAAGGGTATACTTGTAAAGAATATCAAGGTAAATGGTAAAGATGAGATGGCACAATTACTCAGCGCAATGGAAAAGATGGTCACATCCTTGAGGGGCACAGTAAATGTTGCGGGAAAAATGGCAGGAGGGGACCTTAATGTAAAGGTTAATCTACTTTCAGATGATGATGCACTTGGGCTTGCTCTAAACTCCATGATAGAAAAACTCAGGAATGTTGTAATGGATGTAAAATCCGCTGCAGATAATGTCGCATCCGGAAGTCAGCAGCTGAGTTCGTCTTCTGAACAGATGTCTCAGGGAGCTACAGAGCAGTCAGCAGCAGCTGAGCAGGCATCCTCTTCAATGGAAGAGATGTCGGCTAATATAAAACAAAATTCAGATAATGCGCAGCAAACAGAAAGGATATCTTCACAAGCAGCTGAAGATGCGGAAAAAGGTGGCAAGGCTGTTGAAGAGACTGTTGAGGCCATGAAGCAGATATCAAACAAAATTACCATTATTGAAGAGATTGCCCGCCAGACAAATATGCTTGCCCTGAATGCCGCAATTGAGGCGGCACGAGCTGGAGAGCATGGCAAGGGTTTTGCTGTTGTCGCTGACGCTGTGCGTAAACTTGCGGAAAAAAGCCAGGCAGCAGCAGGAGAGATAAGTAATCTTTCAACTTCGAGTGTTGAAATAGCTGTAAATGCTGGTGAAATGTTTAAAAAAATCGTTCCTGATATCCGTAAGACGGCTGAACTTGTGCAGGAGATAAGTGCCTCATCAAACGAGCAGAACACAGGTGCCGATCAGATAAACCAGGCGCTCCAACAATTGGATCAGGTGATACAGGAAAATGCGGCAGCATCAGAAGAAATGTCGTCAACAGCTGAGGAGCTGGCCTCTCAGGCTGAACAATTGAAAGAGTCTATCGAGTTTTTTAATATTGGCAAAATTACAGATTCGTCAGCCACTATAAAGACATATAAGAATGTTTCAAAAAAGAATATATATTCGAAAAGGAATGAAAATAAGGCATTAATAACAAAAGAAAAATTAAAACCCGCAGAAAAAGGATTAATGCTGAACATGGGTGATGAAAGTGATCATAAAGACCCATTAGATGATGATTTTGAAAACTATTAATCTCATATGCCAATTATCACAGTTTAATTGTGATAATTGGCGATTGATTGAAGCAGAATATATATGGATTTTTTCAAGCAGCGTCTTTCTCACAAAGACTTCAAGCGATTGAGTCAGTTTATATACTCCCATGCTGGTATAAAAATGCCCCTATCTAAACTCAGCATGGTTGAGGCCAGGATTAGAAAACGCCTTATAAAACTTAATATTGAGGATTATAGCAATTATTGTGATTATCTGTTCAGCCCAAAAGGTATGGAGAGTGAATTACCCTTTTTTACTAATGCAATCACTACTAATAAGACTGATTTTTTCCGTGAATCCGGGCACTTTGAATATCTAATTCAAAAGGCAATCCCCGAACTAATTGCAAGAGAGGGGATGGGCATTAATAAACAATTACACTTGTGGAGCGCCGCAGCTTCAAGGGGAAATGAGGCATATACGATAGCTATTGTTTTAAGTGAATTTTCAACAAAATTCCCTGGTTTAAACTTTAATTATTTCATATTGGGAACTGATATCTCAACCGAGGTACTGGAAGCAGCAAAAATTGGAATATATAAGCATGAAGAGATTGAACCTGTGCCATTTGAGCTTAGGAAAAAATATTTTTTAAAAAGTAAAGATAAGGAAAAAGATTTGGTTCGTGTAAAACCTGAAATAAGAAAAAGTGTAAAATTTCGTCATCTGAACCTTATGGAAAATTTTAATCTGCGACAACCTATGGACATAATCTTTTGCAGAAATGTTTTGATCTATTTTAGTAAAGATACCCAGGATGGAGTTATTTTAAGGCTCTGTCAGAACCTTAAACCAGGAGGCTTCCTATTTTTAGGCCATTCTGAAGTAATTAATTGCCAGAATTTCCCTCTGGTTTCAATGGCTCCAGCAGTTTATAAAAAGGTAAAATAATGAAAACAAAAATAAAGGTGCTGATTATTGATGATTCTGCCATGGTCCGACAAGTACTCACTGATATTTTATCTTCAGATCCGGACATACAGGTAATTGGTTGCGCTTCTGATCCATATATTGCCGCTAATAAGATGAGAGAAGAGATACCCGATGTAATTACCCTTGATGTTGAAATGCCTAAAATGGATGGGGTTACCTTTCTGAAGAAAATAATGCAGCAACACCCTATTCCGGTTGTCATTTGTTCCAGTCTTACAGGCAACAGATCTGAAACAACAATGAAGGTATTAGAATATGGTGCAGTCGAAGTAATCCAAAAACCGGCAATTGGTACAAAGGAATATTTAAGGGATTCTGCTATAAAGATATGTGACTGCGTTAAGGCAGCATCAATGGTTAAGGTAAATAAAATATCCAAGACAAAAGAGATAATGAAAAAACTTACTGCTGATGCAATACTCCCCAAAGCAGCAAATACTGCCATGGTTAAAACAACCGAGAAGGTAGTTGTAGTAGGGGCATCAACAGGAGGTACAGAAGCCTTAAGGGTATTATTTGAAGGTCTACCAATGGATTGCCCTGGAATCGTAGTTGTACAGCATATGCCGGAAAATTTTACAAAGGCATTTGCCAAACGACTTGACTCCCTGTGTCAACCTACCATTAAAGAAGCAACTAACAATGACTCTGTCCTGAGAGGGCAGATTCTTATTGCACCGGGAAACCATCATATGTTGCTAAAAAGAAGCGGGGCAAAATATTATGTTGAAATCAAAGACGGCCCTCTGGTCTCAAGACACAGACCATCTGTTGATGTCCTATTCAGATCAGCAGCCAGGTACGCTGGCAAAAATGCAATAGGTGTTATTATGACCGGAATGGGAGATGATGGAGCCAAGGGTCTTCTTGAAATGAAAGAACATGGCGCATTTACTATTGCTCAAGATGAATCAACATCTATTGTGTTTGGTATGCCACAGGAAGCAATAAAGCTGAATGCTGCAGATAAGATTCTTCCCCTTGACAAAATCGCTGGAACAATATTACGAGAGGAAAATAGAGAATAGTGAAATCTAAATTTTTATATAATTGCTAGAAAAATATAATCATATTTGTACAATCATTCTAATCGCAGTGGACATTTTCCAAAATTTCCGGTAAATGTCCAGTAACTCTGGAAATAAGCATATACCAGCAGAATCTGCAAAAATTATTATCTTATTGATTATATAGCATTTTTAGTTTTACACGTTTTTGGCACAGATCTTGGTATAGAGAAAACATGATTCAGTAACTCCATGTTATGGGATTTGCATCAAACCACAACCATAAACAGTAAGGAGAATTGATATAATGTGTGTACTCTATTACAGGCCTACAGAGAATACTGTTGCTGAAAGGCTTCAGTTTATTATCGAATCGGAACTGCCTGATCAGCTCCTTGAAGTCTTTCATTCCATTGAAGGGCTAACCGAGCGGCTGAGTCAATCGGTAAGGGGTAATTGTGCGGCGATCATTATGGCGGAGGATATTATCGCCCTGAAAAAACTCTTCGCACTGAGATCACTGTTAAGGGATATACGTATTATTCTTATCCTGCCTGATCGCAGTAAAGAGGCCGTATCAATGGGATATAAACTTCACCCGCGTTTTTTAAGTTATTCTGATGGAGAGGTCTGGGAGGTAGCAGTTGTACTTAAAAAAATGGTCACACTTATGGAGAGGAGCCCTGATATCAGAAATAATAACAGGAAATTTAACTGATGGCTGATAACAGCATCCCTTATCTTTAATACAGAAGCATTTTTATCTTAACATAAAATCTTCATCGCCAGAGGACACAAATGGATGAATTATCCGGATTAATTGAAAACACTCTGTCAAAGATTTCCAGACTCGGGATACCGCTGGGAAAGGTATCAGCAGACAGTGAGCCGGTCTTTATTAAGCTTGGCAACTCTCTTCAGGAGATATTTTCAGGCGCGGAAGAGCTTACAGGGATCACAAAGCAGACCGCAATGCTGATAGACGGTGAATCAAACGATAATATACTCGGCAATATCGGTGAATTTTCCCGTGGCTCACTCAGGAGACTCAATGAATGCAGTGAAGAGGTATCAACGGTATTACCGAAAGTTGAAATATGCTCTTCCAATCTGAAACGCCTCCATGACATGTGCCCGGTGATCAGCACTATAGCAAAAAAGCTGAATATTGTTGCGCTCCATATCTCCATGGAAAGCAGCAGAAGCAAACAATGCGAAGAGATGTTCAACTTCTTTGTCCATGAGATCAGGATTCTTGCAGAAAAGGTACAACAGATATCAAAAAGAATCAGGGAAGATTCGGACAGGGCAAAATCCAGGCAGGTTGAAGATTTTTCCATCATCTCGGGGAAAAAGGATAGGTTAAACCTGCTTGCCGAAAATGCTAAGAATTCTGTTGAAGAAAATATCCATCATATCGAAGGGCTTATAAAACAGGCTCTCAAAACCATGCACATGGCAGAGCTCCATTCAAAAAAGATATCTTCCCTGGTAGGTGAAATAGTTGTGGCTATTCAGTTTCATGATATCTCCCGTCAGCAGATAGAACATATTGTAAAAAACCTTGAGGATATCAGTTCTTTTTTTAATGAAGATATAACCGGCGCCAATGGCGAAAGAGAAAAGGCCCTGGCAAAGGCCTATACAGTAATGTCTCTTCAGGTCGAACAGATCAATCAGGTTAAAAAAGAGATTATGAATGCATATATAAAGGCAAAAAGGTCCTTCAGTGAAATAGGTAATGAGGTAGAGGCACTTGTAAACAGCATGGTCGATCTCAGTCAGGACACTGATCATACAGGAAACAATAACAGCACCTTTCAACAGCTCATATCAAGCCTGAGTGAGCTTGAAGAAATCACAGGCGAGGGCAGGGAAATGGCAAGGATAATAAAACAGGCGCTGAAGGAATCAGCGGAAACCGCGGAAAGCCTGAGCGCTCATTTGACACAGATGGAAGATATCAGCATGGACCTTCATATAAAGGCTATTAATGCCCTTATCATGTCAAAGAGACTCGGCGAAGAGGGCAAGACCCTTTCCGTTCTTGCAGAGGATGTTACAGAGGTATCGCTGGACTCAAATGAATTTGTACTCGATGTTGTACAAATACTCAAGGCGATTGGTGGCCTGGCAACAAAACTTTCCTGTGTATCAATTGATGAAAACAACAATAATGATCTGTCTGCCAGAGATAACAGCGGGATCAAAATACTTACCTCCCTGTATGATGATTTTATAAATAAAACAGCATATTCCTTTGATCAGTCAAAAGGGCTTAAAAGCAGGATTCTCTCACTTGAATCTGATCTGGAGTTTCTTAAAGATATGGAATCATCACTTACCCTTCATGAAAAGGATATTACAGGGATAATGGAAGAGATAAAACCCCTGTTAGGAGAGAGACACCAGACAAGAAATGAGCTTGAATACCTGAGAGGAAGGTACACCATGGAGATAGAAAGGGGCGTTCATAACAGGGTATTAAAAGGCAATACAGAAAAGAATAAGGCATCAGGCAAACAGCATATTAAGGCAATACTGCCTGATGCGGATAAAGAAAACAGGCTTGGTGACAATGTAGAACTCTTTTAATCCAAATATCATTAAGGAGATAATAGATTATGGAAAAAGATATAGTACACCGGAATGTTGATACAGGGGCATCTCTTTCTGTCTTTAGGGCGGCTGAATTGCATGCATTGATTTTTGAGGCATACAGGGAGGCTGATACCATTGAAATAGACATGGTTAATGTGACGGATTGTGATACAGCCGGCATCCAGCTGCTTTATTCCCTGAAGAAAAGCAGTCTCAGGGATGGTAAGAAGATCATTATCAAGAACATATCCCGTGCGGTGGAAAACACACTGAACAGGATGTGTATACCCATAAACACTATTATATAGATATTGTAATACATGCAACACGGGAGAAGAAGATGTCAAAAGTAATCATGACAGTCGATGATTCAACCAGCGTAAGACAAATGGTAGGGTTTACTCTAAAGCGTGCAGGGTTTGAGGTTATAGAGGCAGTGGACGGGCAGGATGCGGTCAACCACCTTACAGGCGCAACAATAGACATGATGATCACTGACCTCAATATGCCCAATATGGATGGCATAGAGCTTATTAAACAGGTACGCGCCAGGCCGCAGTATAAATTCATACCCATAGTGATGCTGACCACAGAATCACAGGATGACAAAAAACAGGCCGGCAAGGCGGCAGGGGCCACAGGGTGGATAGTAAAGCCATTCAAGCCGGATCAGCTCCTGGCTGTTATTAACAAGGTGTTGAGATGATGGACAGAATTTCCAAAGGATATTTCTACATATAAGTACTAATAATTAAAGGTGAGACCATGGATGAAAATACTAATTTTATCGATGTCTACAGACAGGAAGCAGATGAACTTCTGGTTGAAATAGAAGAGGCTGTGCTGGGGATTGAAGAGAACCCTGAAGAAAAAGAGGCCATAAATCGACTTTTCAGGGCGGTCCATACAATAAAAGGCTCTGGCGCCATGTTCGGGTTTGAAAAGATTGTAAATTTCACGCATACACTTGAGACTGTCCTTGATAAACTCAGGGATGGTCTCCTGCCTATCACAAGGGAATTGATTGATATGGTGCTTAAATCAAAGGATCATATCAAGACAATCCTTGAATCCTCATCAGATAATGACACCATAGATAAGGATTATGAAAACCTTTTGATCAAGGGTCTTAATGATTTTCTGGTTGCAGCAAATGAGAATGCGGATAAAAAGGCCATTATCGAAGCAGAAAAGATAGTGTCAGAAGAGCATACAAATGAGGTTACATACAGGATACGTTTTCAGCCCCAAAAGGAAATTTTTTCAAGCGGGATAGACCCTGCCCTTTTACTTGATGAGTTGCTCTCTTTCGGTGAGGCTGAGGTCACCCCTCACCTGAATAATATTCCCTTTATCGATGAACTGAACCCGGAGGAGTGCCATGTTTACTGGGATATCATCCTTACAACCAGAAAAAAGGAAGATACCCTCCGTGACATATTCATATTCGTAGAAGATCAGTGCAACCTTACCATAGATCTAATAGATGAAGAAACCGGGACTGAGTCTGTTGATAATGTCAAAAAATTAGGTGAGATCCTTTTAGAAAGAAAGGATGTAACACCTGAAGAATTGAATAACGCCCTGAGCGGCCAGAAACGTATTGGTGAACTACTGGTTGATTCCAGTGTCGTAGATACCGAGACTGTAACTTCAGCCCTCACTGAGCAGAATCAGGTAAAAAAGTTAAGGGAAAAACGTAAAGAGGAGAAAAATGCTTCAAGCCTCAGGGTATCTGCTGACAAACTGGATATCCTGGTGGACCTGGTGGGAGAACTGGTTACTGTACAGGCACGGCTCAGTCAGAAGGCCGCATCACATGGCGACAGTGAATTCATCACCATTTCAGAAGAAATAGAGCGTCTTACAGCAGACCTGAGGGATAATACCATGGGAATCAGGATGATGCCCATAGGCACTATCTTCAGCAAGTTCAAACGGCTTGTCCGGGATCTCGGAAATGAGCTTGGCAAGGATGTTGAACTATCAACAGAAGGCAGCGAGACAGAGCTGGACAAGACTGTGATTGAACGGCTGAATGATCCCCTCATACATATTATTAGAAACAGTATTGATCACGGGATTGAACTCCCGGATGTCAGAGAAAAGGCAGGAAAGCCTGGAACAGGCACTGTATGCCTCAAGGCTGAGCATGCCGGGGCAAACGTGCTCATCAGCATATCAGATGATGGTAAAGGTCTTGATAAAGATGCAATTTATGCAAAGGCAATGGAAAAGGGGCTGATCTCAAATGATGCGGCCCTGTCAGAAGAGGAGATATTTGCCTTTATCCTTACGCCCGGCTTTTCCACTGCAAAAACCATTACCGATGTATCGGGCCGCGGTGTAGGCATGGATGTTGTAAAAAGGGCAATAGAAAACTTAAGGGGATCAATTGAGATAAAATCTGTAAAGGAAAAAGGAACAACTATTACCCTTAAACTGCCACTGACTTTAGCCATTATTGATGGTCTTCTCATGCAGATCGGGAATACACATTTTGTAATCCCCTTAAACAGTGTGGATGAGTGTGTTGAACTTTCCAGTGAAAGCGCTAACAGCAGGCATGGCCGCCATATCATAAAGGTAAGGGATGAACTTGTGTCATATGTACCTCTAAGGGAGCTGTTCGGCATTCTCAGTGAGAGACCTCCCATTGAGCAGATAGTAATCACAGAACAGGATGGCCACCGTGTGGGATTTGCTGTTGACCAGATCATTGGAGAGCACCAGACAGTCATAAAAAGCCTTGGCGGATTTTACAAGAACATACAGGGATTCTCAGGTGCAACCATCCTGGCAGATGGCACGGTTGCACTGATACTGGATGTAAACGGACTATCCGAAGCGGCTCGAAAGGCGGAAGAGGAAATTATACTATGAATGCAGAACAGATAAAAGAGACAATGGCTGATCTGGATCAGTATCTCACCTTTACCCTTGATAATGAGGTTTTTGCCATCAATATCAGCAAGGTGAGGGAGGTGCTGGATTTTCTTACAATAACAAAGGTACCGGGAATGCCTGATTTTTTAAGGGGGGTGATCAACATTCGCGGTAACGTGGTGCCTGTGATAGACCTGCGTTACAAGCTTGGCATGGGTGTAATAGAGCCATCTGTGGATACCTGTATTGTAATTGTAGAAATAATGATCGGTGATGATATAACCTCTATGGGCGCGCTTGCCGATTCGGTCAGGGAGGTTATTGCCCTTGAACCTGCGCAGATATTACCTCCACCGAAACTTGGCATTAATATTGACAACCAGTTTATAAAAGGGATGGGCAGACAGGATGATAAATTCCTGATGATACTTGATATTGACAGGGTGCTTACAGCAAATGAGATCAGCCTTGTCCGGACGACAAACGATGCATCTATTTCGGACATTGATGTTATTGATAATATTATTGATTCAAAAGAAACACAAAATTTGGCCGAAGAGGCTTTAGCCTGAAAATGTTTATAAAAGGCACTGGTGATAATAAATAAATGTTTATTATAATCTTTTAATAAGGTTTCTCTTAATGATTGACAGTTCCATAAACAGTGCCATGACCATGCAGGACCGGGACTTCAGAAAATTCCGAGAACTCATATATGATATCTGCGGGATTAACCTGACTGTGGTAAAAAAAACCATGCTGGCATCCCGGCTTAGAAAACGCTTGAGGGTACTGGGAATTGAATCATATGAACAGTATTATGATTATGTATCCAGTGAAAAAGGTTTTGAAAATGAATGTGTATATATGCTTGATGCAGTATCTACCAATAAGACAGATTTTTTCAGGGAACCGAAACACTTTGATTATCTGATGAATTATGCCCTGCCTTCATTGATTAATGCAGGGCAATGGGGCACAGGAAGGCCCATCAATATCTGGAGCGCAGGATGTTCAAGCGGCGAAGAACCATATACCATTGCAATGACCATTGCTGATTTTGCATCCAGGAACCGCGCAGGGGATTTCTCAATCCTGGCATCTGATATATCAACCAGGGTCTTGAAGATAGCGAGGATGGGCATATATCAGGAGGCATCCGCCTCATGTGTGCCCGATACCATTAAGAGACGTTTTTTTTTAAAGGGAAAGGGGTCACAAGAGGGGCTTTGCCGTGTTGTACCTGAAATAAGAAATAAAATTCAGTTTAATCGAATAAACCTTAACAATGGAGCAGATTTTGGCATCAGGACAAGAATGGACATAATATTCTGTCGTAATGTTATTATCTATTTTGACAGGGAAACCCAGAAAAGGCTTTTTCAAAAATTTTACACACAGTTGAATCCCGGAGGCTACCTGTTTATCGGACACTCTGAGACCCTGCATGGAATAAGCGATCAGTTTGAACCTGTTGCTGTTGCGACCTACAGAAAGGGATAGAATTTTGGAGTTTCGCCGTTTTACGCGGTGAATATGTTATTTGTGATGATTTTTTTTATGGCTGGGCATAATGGCTAAAAAAATACGCGTTCTTGTTGTTGATGACTCATCAATAGTAAGACAGACTCTGACAGAAATCATATCCTCTGATCCTGATCTGGAGGTGATGGGTGTAGCATCTGATCCCTATATTGCTGCAAACAAGATTAAGGATGAGGTCCCGGATGTGATAACTCTGGATATAGAGATGCCTAGGATGGATGGAGTTACATTCCTGAATAAAATAATGAGCCAGCATCCTATCCCGGTTGTAATTTGTTCAAGCCTTGCTGTGAGAGGGTCTGAAACAGTCATGAAAATACTGGAATATGGTGCAGTCGAAATCATACAGAAACCTGCCCTTGGCACAAGGGAATTCTTAAGGGAATCAAAAATCAGGATATGTGACAGCATCAAGGCCGCGGCAATGGCCAGGATCAAAAAGATATCAAAGGAAAGGGTCATACAGCCCAAACTCACTGCTGACGTAATTCTTGATAAGGGTACAGGCAGTGCAATGGTAAAGACGACCGAAAAGATCATTGCAATAGGGGCATCAACAGGGGGCACAGAGGCCTTAAGGGTATTATTTGAGGGGCTGCCAATGGATTGCCCCGGAATAGTGGTTGTCCAGCATATGCCTGAAAACTTTACAAAGGCATTTGCAAAAAGGCTTGATTCTCTTTGCGAACCGACTATCAAAGAGGCAAGCAACAATGATTCAGTATTAAGAGGGCAGGTGCTTATAGCGCCCGGCAACCACCACATGCTACTTAAAAGAAGCGGTGCAAGATACTATGTGGAAATAAGAGAAGGGCCTCTTGTATCAAGACACAGGCCATCGGTTGATGTCCTGTTCAGGTCAGCAGCCAGGTATGCAGGGAAAAATGCAATAGGTGTAATAATGACCGGTATGGGTGATGATGGAGCAAAAGGCCTGTTTGAGATGAAGGAAAGGGGGGCCTATACAATTGCACAGGATGAAGAAACATCAGTCGTTTTTGGGATGCCGCAGGAGGCAATAAAGCTGAATGCAGTTGATGCAATTCTCCCCCTGGATAAAATTGCCGCCAAAGCATTAAGAGAGGCGGAAAACCAGGAATAACAAGAAGGCAGGAGAGGAAATTTCATGGACAAGAAAAATCTAAAGATACTCATAGTGGAGGATGACTTTATTTCAAGACGTATTTTGCAGGGGATATTATCGCCCTATGGGAAGTGTGACATGGCAAAGGATGGGGAAGAGGCGATTCATGCATTTTACCTTGGATGGGAAGAAAAGGAGCCTTATGACCTTATATGCATGGATATAATGATGCCTGAGATGGATGGCCAGGAGGCCTTACAGAGGATCAGGAACATGGAAAAGGAGATGGGTATTTTCGGGTCACAGGAGGTAAAGGTAATAATGGTAACAGCCCTTGATGACCTGAAGAATGTGATCAAAGCATTCCATGACGGCGGGGCCACATCATATATTGTAAAACCTATTTCAAAGAAAAACCTGACCGGGGAAATGGTAAAACTTGGATTACTCGAATAAAAAACAGGTTATTATAAAGATAGGTGAATTTTATGCCACTGATGAGCCTACTATCATCCATACAGTGCTTGGCTCATGCGTTGCGGTCTGTATATATGATGACGTAAAAATGATAGGAGGGATGAATCACATCTTTATGCCGG
Source organism: Deltaproteobacteria bacterium (assembly GCA_016931115.1). Taxonomy (GTDB): domain Bacteria; phylum Desulfobacterota; class DSM-4660; order Desulfatiglandales; family HGW-15; genus JAAZBV01. Next base: position 18,320 of record JAFGFM010000223.1, read on the forward strand.
GAGATAATAAAAAGGATTCCTCCACACGCTATGGTGAAAATGCAATGAAGTATCTTATAAAAAATATCTGTACCCTCGGGGCAAACCGTGATAATCTTGTTGCCAAAGCCTTTGGCGGGGCGCATGTTATTCCTTCCATATCCAGTGAGTTCGGTATTGGCCTAAAAATAGTAGACTTTGTTATTGATTATCTTGAAAAAGTAAAAATAAAGATTGTTGCCCACGATTTTGGAGGGGATAAAACAAGAAAGGTATTTTTTCATACGGACACAGGCATTGCCTATGTAAAGCTGCTTTCAAACAGGCTTATTGGCCTGTTCGGATAATTTTTGTATTATTCATTTATGATAAATTTTGTCTTTTAAATTGCGAGAAGAAAATTATGATTAAGACAGATTCAAACAAAA
>JAFGFM010000224.1 GCA_016931115.1 Deltaproteobacteria bacterium
ACACCCCGTAACTGGAACTGAACATGATGACATGCATTTATTTGAATTGGTAGTTGAATCGGTGAACAAATAAGGTGTCGATATTATGACCCCAAATCCAATATTTATCTATCAACTTACCTTTGAAGGTCATCTCATTCTATAGACTGTTGACTTCTCGATAGCTGCCTATAAATCAAAACATTATATAAAGAATTCCGCCCGATTACTACTATTTCACGTGGGGCCGGTGGCACCACATAAAAAAGAGTGAGAGCGACGAGAGCGATCACTTCACTCTTTTTTGACTCCGGTAATGTCAGCACCCGCAAGGCACTCAAAATCACCAAAAAGTATACATCATCAATAATTGACTTTGCTTTAAAAACCAGATAACTCGTCTGACAGGTTGTTTATTAATCGTATCTTTGAGATTATGAAACTTGCATTTATCGGAACGTATCCTCCACGGGAATGTGGAATTGGTACTTTTACCATGAATCTCTACAATTCCATGGTGATGAATCCAGCCTACCGGAAGGCAGGTAATAAAACAACGAAGGATTCAATAGAAGGGTTCGTTGTAGCCCTTAACGATCACGAACAAACTTATAATTATCCTGAAGAAGTAAAACTGACTATAAGACAGGAGCATCAAAGAGATTATTTATCAGCAGTAAAATTCATTAATCTCAGCGGTGCTGACCTTTGTATTCTGGAACATGAATTTGGGATATTCGGGGGACAAAATGGCATATACATCCTTCCTTTCCTGCATCGACTTGAAATTCCATTGATTGTAACTCTTCACACAATTGTAAAAGCACCTTCCTACAACGAAAAGGTAGTATTGCAGGAAATATGTAAAATGGCCAATAAGGTAGTTGTTATGAGTCATAAAGCCATTGAGCTTCTTACAACTATCTATAATGTTGATAAAAAGAAAATTGAATATATTGAACATGGTGTGCCTGATATTCACTTTAACCAGGCTCAATCCAAAAAGGAATTCCACCTCGAAAATAAGAAGGTCCTGACTACTTTTGGTTTCATCAGCCGGAATAAAGGGATTGAGACGGTAATAAAGGCGTTACCAAAAGTTATTGAAAAGTTTCCTGAGGTTTTGTATATGGTTTTAGGGAAGACTCATCCGAATGTTCTTCGATACTCCGGAGAAGAATACAGAGTTTATCTTCAGCATTTAGTTAATAGCCTTAACCTGAGCAAACATGTTTTTTTCCTGAATGAATTCATTAATCAGAAAGAATTGTTCAAATATTTATCTGCATCTGATATTTATGTTACACCTTATCTTAATGAAGCTCAGATCACAAGTGGTACCCTTTCGTATGCGATAGGAGTGGGCTCAGCTGTAGTTTCCACACCTTACTGGCATGCATCAGAGTTATTGGCGGACGGGAGAGGAAGGCTTTTTGATTTTAATGATTCTGATGGTCTTTCATCAATTTTCATGGAGTTGCTGGATAAACCGGATATGCTGAAAGAGCTCAGAGGTAAGGCATATAATTATGGCAGAAAAATAACATGGCCAAAGACAGGGGAAAAATATATTGCAGTCACTAAAAAAGTTCTGGCCGAAAAGCCGGAAGTATCTGAAAAAAAAGAAACCATTCTTGATCCACTTATTCTGCCTCCCTTCTCCCTTGCTCATATTAAACGTTTAACAGATGATACAGGGATCATTCAACATGCAAAATTTGGTATTCCAAATCTGAAAGAAGGATACTGCCTGGATGATAATGCCAGGGCCCTGCTTATGGTACTGATGGCCTACAGGCAAAAAAAGAATACTCTGGCCCTCGAATTATCACCTATTTATATAAGCTATATCCACTATATGCAGAACAAAGACGGTACATTCAGGAATTTTCTGAGTTTCAGCCGGAATTTTCTTGATGAGGTAGGTTCCGAAGATTCTTTTGGAAGAACCATCTGGGCTCTCGGATATCTGCTTGCCAATGCACCTAACGATGCATATTACCGGACCGGAAAATTGATTTTCTTTGATGCATCTCCAAACTTTGAAAAACTTAAATCCATTAGAGGTATTGCCAATTCAATGGTAGGTATCAGTTATTATCTCAGGAGTAAACCTAATGATGATTCAATGATCGAAAGGTTAAGAGATCTTGCCCTTAAACTGGTCAGGCATTATGAAGAAAACAGCACACCTGACTGGAAATGGTTTGAACCACTACTGGCTTATGATAACGGGATATTACCACTAGCTCTTTTACATGCGGCAGAAATTCTTAAAGATGAAAGAATAACCAGGACTGCCCTCGAAACCATGAGTTTTTTAACCGAGATTACACTTAAGGATGGCTATTTATCGATCATTGGCAATGAAAAATGGTATAAAAAAGATGGCGAACGTTCCATGTTTGCCCAACAACCTGTAGATGCTCTTGCTATGGTATTAATGTATCATCAGGCCTTTCATCTGACTAAAGACAAAGAATATCTTAATAAATTATTTGCCTGCTTTATGTGGTTCCTGGGAGAGAATGATCTCAGGATGAGCTTATTCGATTTTGAAACAAAAGGTTGCTGCGACGGATTTGAAAATTATGGGGTAAACCGAAACCAGGGTGCAGAAAGTTCACTGGCCTACCTGATCTCTCACCTTACAGTTCTGCTGGCATTTGAAGAATATGAAGAATAGATTTAAGGCAGTAAACAATCTGGTCATTTAAAAAGCAAACCATAAATTATGTTAATTAACAGATATCAGAATAATCCCATACTTACAAAAGATGATGTTCCTTATCCGGTCGCTACTGTACATAACGCAGGCGTTGTAAAATTCAAGGGGCGGTATATAATGATTTTCCGGTCTCATAAACTTAACGGAAGAAGTATTTTAGGCAAGGCGGAAAGTGATGACGGGTTTAATTTTAAAGTTGATAAGAAGCCTTTCATGATACCTGCTGCAGAAGGGATATTCAAAGAATATGAGGAGTACGGTGTGGAAGACCCCCGGATTATTTTTCTAGAGGGTGAATATCTTATAACATACAGTGCCTATTCCAGGCATGGCGTGCGCGTAGGTCTGGCAAAAACCAAAGATTTTAAATCCATTGAACGGTTTTCTCTTATCACTGAGGCTGATTACCGAAATGTTGTAATCTTCCC
>JAFGFM010000031.1 GCA_016931115.1 Deltaproteobacteria bacterium
CAGATATGGATAAAACAGAGGTTATAAAAAAACTTAAAAAATATAAAAAACTCCTTTCAAAAAACATGCTGTTTGATCAGATGGTTTTGTTTGGATCCTATGCAACAGGTAATAATAGAGAAGACAGCGATATAGATGTTGCAGTTATTGTTGATAAAATTGAAGGAGATTATTTTTCAACCAGACCTTTGTTATGGAAATTAAGAAGGGAAATTGACGATAGAATTGAACCTGTTATTCTGGATAAAAACCATGATGAAAGCGGGTTTTTAAAAGAAATATTAAAAAATGGAATTCAGATATAACATTCTAAATGCGAACCACGCGAAAAGCGCGAAAATGAAAACAGGGAAATGAAAAAATATATATTGCCATTAATTCATGAAACCTGCTTATATTAGAAATACAAAAGCATTTATTCTCACCATGGAGAACACGGAGTTCACGGAGAAAAGCTTTTCATTTTTAATCAAATAATTAATATTTGTTTTCCTTAGCACCCTTTGTTTATCCAGTGAAACATGCTTTGCAGTTGTTTCACAGGGGTGTTAAATTTTAACCGGTCACTTCAACCATACAAGAACGGAAAACTGAGAGCACAGAGTATAATCTAATAAAAATAAAATCTCCGTGCCCTCCGTGTTCCCGTGGTTAATTATAATATTGTTTGTCATACGTAACTGAAAAATCCAAAAAAACTACAAGAGAAATATTTAAATGGAAATAGCAACCTTTCTTGAATACTGCCTGGGTAAAGGCATACACTTGTATCTCAAAGATGGAGAGTTAAGTTATCGTGCGCAGAAAGGTGCGATGACACAGGATATCCTGTCATCTATAAAAGAAAGAAAGCCAGACATTTTGCAGTACCTCAAAAAAGTTGAAGAAGCCAATCGGCCATTTCAGGTTTCATCAACATCAAAAGACAGGGGAATTTTATTTAATAGGTTTTTATGGAAGGATTATTCAAAACGTGTGATTGAGGTAAGCAGTTCAAATGCTACACACAGTGTAATACGGCAAAAAGGGGAAATCTATGCGGATTCTCTTGTGAAAAGTATTAACTATATTCTGGGACGCCAAAAAGTACTTAACAGTACTGTTGAAATATCGAATGGCAATCTTTATCTAGTACATCAACCAAAACAGGAACCTGCATTTCAGGAGATTAAAGTTAAAGGAGATACTCCTGAACAGCGTGAAAATGTGGCGACACGAATTGCCAATGAACTTGTCTGGCAGGAATACAATCTGGACAAAGGGCCTTTGTATCGTGTTTTTTTAATCAGAATATCTTTTACAGATTACATGTTAGGTGTTGGCCTTCATCATGCAATAGGAGATGCAATATCTATAGGTATATTTTTTCAGGAACTTATGATTGTTTACAATTCAGTTTTATCAAGTACCCCGCCCCGAATACTCCCGATCCGGTTCCAATACATGGACTATCTTGCATCCATGGAGGACTGGGCAAAAAGCCCCGCAGGTATCAGGCACATCAATTACTGGAAGGATACTATTAAGTCTGCTCCTTTTACCGGCCTTCTTTCTGATGGCAACCAATTTAAAATCCGAACATCTACAGAAGAAAGTGCAGAAAAAACGATTGTTATTGATGCTGATATAACCAGTGGTCTTAAGCAATTGGCTTCCACTTTAAAGAAGACCTTGTTTTGTATTTTGCTTTCTGCATACAACATAGCAATATGGCGCATGAACGGGCAGGAAGAACTGGTTGTTGTTGCGCTTCAAGCCGGACGAATAAATGCAGATTTTCAAAATATTATAGGCAATTTTGCGATGGAGGTTGCATATAAAACAAACCTTACCGGGAACCCAAGCTTCGCTGAAATTGCCGAGCGTGGGACAAATACAATGAATGAAGCTCATTCACACCAGCCTGTTCCACTTGACTGGGTGCGCAAGGCCTTAGCAGATGAGGGTATCTCATTTAATGCACCAGGGATAAGTATATTAACCGGTAGCTCTGATGAGAAGCAGGATGATTTCAGACCACGCAGTATTAAGATTGAACCGCCTGGTGTGCGACATGGTTGCCATGGTTTCCCTGTTTCATGTGCCATGGAATTTATTGACAGAGAAAGTGTTATAGAAGGTTCAATTGTGTATAGGACAGATGTGTATGAAGAAGAGACTATTAACAAGTTTCTGGATTGTTTTAAGGACGTGGTGATTGAGGCTATAAAGGAGCCAGGGAAAAGGTTGGGGGAGTTTAGTGCTTGCTAGATGCTGGATATTAGATACTGGATTCTGGATATGGGATACTGGATGTCAGTTGCTGGATTATGGACACTGGAATCTGTAATCTAGGTAATCGAGACTCGATACTAATGTCTGGATTCTTGATACTCGATTTCAGAAGCTAGATAAAAAAACCTCATTATGGAAGAAAACCCATGAGTTATAAAAAGCTGGAGATATGGCAGGAAGCGCGGACGATTGTCCTGGATATCCACAAGATGACATTAGAAAAACTACCTAAATTTGAATATTATGAAGAGAGTAGCCAGATTCGAAGATCTATAAAATCGGTTAAATCAAATATTGTTGAGGGTTATGGTCGAAGACGATACAAACAGGAATTTATAAAATTTCTAACTTATTCACTCGCTTCATGCGACGAAACAACAGATCATCTTGAAACACTATACGAAACAGAATCTCTAAAAGATGAAATACTTTATCATGATCTTCATGAACGTCTACAAATATTAGGCAGGAAGTTAAACAATTTCTTACAATCTGTAGAAAAAAACCATAACATAGAATAGTAAAGTTTAATCCAATTTAGTAGTTTTATCCAGAATCCAGAAACCAGTATCTGTGATCTGGTTCTTATCAAGTATCCAGTATCAAGCATCCAGTATCCAGAAACCAGAATCAACCATCCAGCATCCAGCATCATAATATAAGGAATCAACATGGAAAATGATATCAGAGAAAATGATAATACGATCTTTGACTCTATTGTGCTCAAAGGGTCAACTCCTTACGAAGCTCCTATAGGTGAGATTGAAGAGGAGCTCGCACGAATCTGGTCTAGTGTACTTAAGATAGAGACTATAGGGCGTAATGATAATTTATTCGAGATGGGTGGAAATTCATTGCAGGCAAGTCGGATTATCAACCTGATCTTTGAAGTGTTTGGAATGGAATTGCCCATAAGAACTATATTTGAATTACAGACAATTAAGGCCCTGGCTCAGAAGATAGAAGATACATACAATGAGGTGCTGGGTGAAGAGATGGAAGAAGGGATGATTTAGAGAAGAAGGGTTCATCCGCCGTCGTCTTTCAGCTATGGCGCGACAAGAGGTTTCAAGGGTTCGATGGTTCTAAGTTTCAAGTTTTTAACTGCATAATTAATTACCACGGAGGACACGGGGAGCACGGAGAAAATCCTTTTAATATTAAAGAATAATATTGTTTGTTTTTCTTGGCGGCCTTTGAGACTTTGCGGTTTAATTTTCTTTCACTATAACCATGAGTTCAAGGAGAACATCCGCATTCGCTGAAGCTATGGCGGGACAGGCGGAGTGAAATACGAAAAAATTACAGAACCTTTGATACAGGCAGCTATTGAAGTTCACAGGATTTTAGACCCCGACTTGCTTGAATCTGCATATGAACAATGTCTGGCCTATGAGTTGAAGCCAAAAGGAATTAACTTCAAACTACAGCATGGGTTACCTGTAGCATATAAGGGTATAAAACTTGATTGTGGACAAAAGAGAGATTTCTATGTACCAAGGCTCAAAGGAGGAATAAAGAGATTTGTATTCTAAAACCCTCCGTGTCCTTCGCGCTCTCCGTGGTGAAAAAAACTTTTAAATGAAGGAGTCAAAAATGTTTGAAAACACTGCATCGTCTTCTATAGCCGCAAAAAAAGAAATGTTTTTGAAGTTACAGAAACAGAAGGAAGCGACTAATAAAGACAGGATTACACCGCATGACAGAAAAGGGCTGATACCTGTTTCCTGTATACAGGAAGGTACATTACTGCCTGTTATCAATAAATATTACGACCCTGAAGAAATCAGATCTTCCGGCCCTGCTTTAGGTTATTTGATTAAAGGAAGGGTAAATATTTCTGCCTTTCACAGGGCCATACAGGAGGTAGTTAAACGCCACGAAATACTGCGCACAAATTATGAAGCAGTAGAAAATAAGCCCTATCAGAAAATAAATGAAGTCCCTGACAATATCCTCAAGGTAATAGATCTGAATAATTTGTCTGAAGATGATAAAAAGGATGAGCTTAAACGGATTGCAAACAAGAGGGCATCTGAATCATTTGCATTTTTCAAGGATCCGTTAATGATTACATTTACACTGATAACAGCCAAAGATGAACATGCACTATATATCTTTACCCACCACATTGCCACAGATGGAATATCTATGGGGATATTACAGGCAGAGATATTGACATTATATCATGCCTACTCATTAAACATTTCTATCCCGCTTCCTGAATTGACATTACAGTATGGCGATTATGCAATCTGGGAGCAGGAAAGATATTCAGGAGATTTTCTTGAAGAAAAACTTGGCTATTGGAAACAGTTAACCGATAAAATAAATACCTTTTTACCTTTTGACCATGCCATTGAAAAGTTCAGCTATGATGGGGATACTGTCCCTATTGTAATACTGCCCGAAATAGTCAAAAGGCTAAAAGTAATGTGTAATGAAAATAACACTACTATGTTTACAGTTCTGTATGCCGCATTTATGGCAATGGTTTATATTTTCAGCGGAAACAAATATAATTTTTTCAGCTTTATTGTTGCCAATCGTAATCAAAAGGAAACAGAGCCGCTGATAGGATGCTTTATGACCTGGCAGTTTTTTCAAATTGATTTATCAGGTGATCCTACTTTTCTTGAAGTTGTTGAAAGAACAAAAAATACGCTGTTAAAGGTATATGATAATTTTGTTCCATTCCTCCACGTTTCAAAAACTATTCCACCTCAAGGTCCTGTGGTGAATTTTCAGCTTCAGACATTCTGGGAAGGAGGTGCTAAGGCACCTGAGCGGAGTTCTGAAGAACAGCCTTCTCAGCAGGTATCTGAGACAGAGGAAAGATCAACAACATCCAGGGCCATGCCTCCACCTATGATGTTTATCCCTATCAAGGTTGAGCAGCCGCCATTTGCGATATTTCCATTTGAGGTGATGTTGTCTGAGGCAGCAGATACTATAAATGGATCTTTTACATTCAATAAAACCTTTTATAACAGATCAACTATTGTCAACCTGACAAATGACTATGTAATCCTTATTTCTCAAGTTTTGAAAAAACCGGATATAAGATTGTCCGAGCTGAAGATGAAGCCCCACAGAAGTCTTATATAGGAAAACGCATTGTGAAATAGATTTATACCCATTGCACAATTCTGCAATATTTACCTGAGAAAATTAAATAGAAAGGGGATATTACTATGTTACGCAAATTTAAAATTATTGTTTTACTATTGGTATTTTTTGTGCCCGGTCACTTACTTGCCCAGAATATTAAAACATCCTATGGGATAACACTATATGGTGATCTTATGTATGGTAAGGATTTTAAACATTTTAATTATGTGAATCCAAAAGCTCCAAAGGGCGGAACCATAGTGTGGGATATGGGTAATTTTGATAATATAAACCCCTATATAGCGCTTGGGACATCACCAGGCTTTGCAACCTTCAGCGTTTTTGAAAATTTAATGATTACGAACGCTGATGAACCAAATTCAGCTTATGGACTGATTGCTGAAACTGTCACATATCCTGACGATTACAAATGGGCAGAGTTTAAAATTAGGGATATTGCTCGATGGAACGATGGAGAACCAATCACTGTTGACGATGTGATTTATTCCTATGAGACAATGCGAGACAAAGGATCTCCAACGTATAAAAGTCTTGTGGCTGACATTAATAAAGTTGAAAAGACAGGGAAGGATACTGTAAAATTTATTTTCCTCAAACCTGGTGATCGTAATAATGTATATAAGATAGCCACAAGATTGCCTGTAATACCAAAACATTACTGGATAAACAGAGATTTTGCACAGCCTACAACAGAGATGCATGTTCAAAGTACTCCATATGTCTTTTATAAAGTCGATGTTGGTAATACCCTCATCATGAAAAGGGAAGAAAACTATTGGGGAAAGGATCTGCCGGTAAATGCAGGTCGAAATAATTTTGATTTTGTTCGTATGGATGTTTATCGGGATACCAATGTTGCTTATGAGGCATTTATGGGAGGTAACATTGATATCCGTAATGAATTTAAGCCTGTGCAATGGAAAAAAGGATATAACAATGATGCGGTTAAAAAGGGCTTTATCAAAAAGAGAGAAGATAAAGTGAATGGCCCTGTCTGGTTTTTTGCCATAGGCATGAATGGCCGGAGGCCGCAGTTTAAAGACCAAAAAACAAGAGAGGCTCTGGCATATGCCTTTGACTGGGAATGGACAAATAAAAATATTTATAACGGGATGTATGCGCGTAATACCAGTTATTTTGCCAATACAGAGCTGGCACACAGAGGTCTTCCTGAAGGTAAAGAACTCGCTTTACTTGAACCATATCGTGATCAATTAGACCCAAGAATATTTACTCAGGAATTTGTACCCCCCAGCACACAGGGTACACAGCAAGGTCTTCGTAATAATTTACGTAAGGCCTCACAACTACTTAAGGAGGCTGGCTGGAAAGATAATGAAGGTAAACTTATAAGAGATGGGAAACCATTCATGATAGACTTTATGTTGCAGGATCCTTCAGATGAACCTTTATTTGCACCATTTGTTGAAAACCTGAAGCTATTAGGTATTGATGCGAGACTGGACATTGTTGATTCTACAACCTTCTGGCCAAGAAACTTCAGTTATGACTGGGATATGATATCAAATGGTCTTTATCCTCATTCTCTTTCTCCAGGAGCAGAACTCAAACAGAACTGGGGATCAGAAGCAGCAGATGTTAATGCGAGTTCAAACTCGCAATATATTAAAAATCCGATTGTTGATGACCTTATTGAAAAAGTGGTAAATGCAAAGACCAGAGACGATAAAGTAGCTGCATGCAGGGCCCTGGACAGGGTGCTTCTATGGAACTATTATTCAATCAATATGTATTTCTGGAATAAACAATTGATGGCACATTGGGACAGGTTCGGGATACCTGAAACTCAACCCAAATGGGAGGCCTATTCACCTTCCGATACATGGTGGATAGATCCGGTTAAGGACAAGGCTGTAGAGAAATTCAGGAAATCCAAATAATTACTTTTTCATGAAAATACTTATTTTTATAGCTGTTTCTAATCATACTTAATCAAGCATCCAGTATCCAGCATCCAGTATCAAGTATCAAGTATCAGGAATCCGGAATGATATCCTATGTTATACGCAGATTATTACTAATAATACCGACCCTCTTTGGTATACTGGTAATAAATTTTATTATTATTCAGTTTGCACCCGGTGGACCTGTGGAGCGCATTATTGCAAAATACTCGTTCGGTGCATCTGATCCAATAACAAGATTATCTGGTAAAAGTGTAGATGGAAACAAGATAGTAACTCAATCCGGAGGTCCTAAAGGTGTATACAGAGGATCGGAAGCCCTGAACCCTGCCATTATTAAGAATCTCGAGATACAATTCGGATTCGATAAGCCAGCTCATGAACGATTTATAATCATGGTAAGGGATTATCTGTGTTTTGATTTTGGCAAGAGTTACTACCGTAATGAGACTGTCCTTAATATCATTAAAGAAAAACTACCAGTATCCTTAACTCTTGGTCTCTGGAGTACCTTCATTATTTATTTGATCTCAATTCCCCTTGGGATTCGTAAGGCTGTAAAGGATGGTACTCCATTTGATACATGGTCAAGTTTTATCGTGAATCTTTTTTATGCCATACCCGGGTTTATTCTCGCAGTATTGCTGATTGTACTTTTTGCCGGAGGGTCATATCTCAATATCTTTCCTGTAAGGGGGCTCATTTCAAATAACTGGGATGAGTTGAGCAGTACTGCTAAAATACTCGACTATGTATGGCATATCACATTGCCTGTTATATGTATTACACTTCCGGGTTTTGCCACTATGACCATGCTTACTAAAAACTCTTTTCTTGATGAAATTCATAAATTATATGTGGTGACAGCACGATCAAAGGGCCTGACCGAAAATACAGTTTTATATAAGCATGTTTTCAGAAATGCCATGTTGATCGTGATCTCAAGTTTCCCTATAGCATTTATCACTGCAATATTTACAGGTTCTATGCTGATAGAGGTTATCTTCTCTCTGGATGGTTTAGGATTGATGGGTTTTCAGGCAATATTGGAGAGAGATTACCCCATCATTTTTGCTACGCTATACATCTACACACTTCTGGGATTATTGATGAAGCTGATCAGTGATATTATATACACAGTGATTGACTCTAGAATCGATTTTGAAACGAGGGGGTTGTGATTAATTATGTTTTTTAAGATGTCTATATTAAACCAGAGACGCCTCAAAAAATTTAAGGCAAATAGACGTGGATATTATAGTATGTTGATATTCCTTTTTATTTTAATTTTCACACTGCCTGCAGAATTTATTTCAAATGATAAGCCTCTATTTTTGGATTATAAAAATCAGTTATATTTTCCTGTAGTTATTGATTATCCTGAATCGGTATTTGGTGGTTTTCTTGCAAAAACGAATTACCGGGATCCCTTTATTATAGAAGAGATAAATGCCAATGGATGGATGATATGGCCTCCTTTCAAATATAGCTACAGAACTATTAATAAAACACCTGGGATGCCTGTCCCATCACCACCATCAATTGAAAATCCTCTGGGTACAGATAATCAGGCCAGGGATGTATTTGCCCGTTTGATTTATGGCTTCAGAACAACAATACTTTTTTCTTTAATCTTGACGTCATTCTCATCCATTATAGGGATAATTACCGGGGCTGTACAGGGTTATTTTGGGGGGCTCGTGGATATTATCTTTCAGCGCTTATTGGAGATATGGAATGGTTTGCCATTGTTTTTCCTTTTGATAGTCATCTTTAGCATAATTAATCCTGGGTTCTGGATACTGATATGTGTATTGCTGGTTTTTTCATGGGCAGGGCTATCTAATGTGGTAAGGGCAGAGGTGCTCAGAATAAGAAATTTTGATTTTATAAAGGCTGCGAGAGCGCTGGGAGTTAAAAAGCATAATATCATTTTAAAGCATGTATTGCCCAACGCAATGGTTGCCGCAATGACTTTTATTCCATTTACTTTCAGCGGCGCAGTTACAATGTTAATAATCCTAGATTTTCTTGGTTTCGGTCTGCCAGCAGGATCCGCATCTCTTGGTGAACTATTAGCCCAGGGAAGGGCAAATATACAGGCTCCCTGGCTTGGGATTGTGGGCTTTTTTTCCGTTTCAATAACTCTTGTATTGATCATATTCATTGGTGAAGCATTCAGAGACTCATTTGATCCTAAAAAGATATGACATCATCACAACTATTAACTATTAAAAAACTGACAGTCTCTTTTGCATCCAGCAATGGGATTATAGAGGCGGTTAAAAAAGCAAACCTGAACATCAATAAAGGAGAAATTCTTGCTCTGGTAGGTGAATCAGGTTCTGGTAAGACTGTAACAGGATTATCAATCCCTCAACTGCTTCCTGGTAATGTTATTAAGTTGGAAGGTTCTATTATTTTCGATGGCATGGAGCTACTGAAACAACCTGAAACAATATTACGCAACATTAGGGGTAAACACATCTCCATGATCTTTCAGGAACCAATGGCCTCTCTGAATCCATTGCATACTATTGAAAAACAAATAGGTGAAATGATCTCGCAACATTACCTATTATCCAAAAAAGAAAAAAGAGCCAGGATAATTGAACTATTAAATATGGCAGGGCTGCCTGAAGGTGAATCGAGGCTAAATGCATACCCATATAATCTCTCAGGAGGACAGCGTCAACGTGTTATGATTGCCATGGCATTGGCAAATAGCCCTGATCTGTTGATTGCTGATGAACCGACTACATCTCTGGATGTCACAATTCAGGCGCAGATACTTGACCTCCTTAAAGAGATTCAAGTCCGCACGAAGATGGCAATTTTACTTATTACGCATAACTTAAGTATCGTTAAGAAGGTTGCAGACAGGGTTGCAGTGATGAGACATGGTGAAATTGTTGAAGAAGGCACAACGGAAAAAATTTTTATAAGACCCTGGCACATATATACAAAACAATTAATTGATGCTGTCCCAAAAGGAGAACCGACAACTCTTGATCCCAAGGCAGTGGAAATTGTCAGGTTCGATAATATATCGGTAAAATACCCCATTAAAAAAGGTTTAATGAAAAGAACAGTCGACTGTATCCAGGCGGTAAAAGATGTGTCCGCCTTAATATTTGAAGGTCAGACATTGGGAGTCGTCGGAGAATCAGGTTCCGGAAAAACATCACTTGGTATGGCTATTTTGCGATTGGAACGATTTGAAGGCAAAGCGATTTTTATGGGGAAAGGAATACATTTATTACATGAAGAGAATATGAGGAGGTTGAGAAGTAGAATCCAGATTGTATTTCAGGACCCATATGGTGCCTTTAATCCCAGAATGACAGTTAGAGAAATTATAGATGAAGGTTTAAGGGTGCATCAACCTCACATGCAAACCCAGGAAAGGAATGAATTAATAGTTAAAACATTAATTGAAGTTGGACTTGAGAAAGATATGCTGGACAGGTTACCCCATGAATTTTCAGGAGGGCAAAGACAAAGGATAGCAATTGCGCGGGCATTAGTGCTTAAACCAAAATTTATAGTCTTTGATGAACCGACATCATCCCTGGATAGTTCAGTTCAGGTGCAAATGATCGATCTTTTTAGGGACATCCAGAGAAAATACAAAATTACCTATATGTTCATAAGTCATGATTTGAAAGTTATACAGGCATTGAGCCACTATGTACTGGTAATGTGCCAGGGTGAGGTTATCGAACAGGGTCCTGTAGGCCAGATTTTTAAAGAACCGAAGGAACCATACACGAAAACACTCTTAGCCGCGGCATTGAATGTGAGAGCATTATCTGATGTGCATTTTGTTACCGGTTGATATTTAACTGTTAAAAGGAGCTGAAATTTGTATAGCACTAAATGGATAACCTGTCCGAAGCGGCAACCTGATGCCAAAATGCGTATGTTTTGTTTCTCCTATGCAGGCGGCGGAGCTTCTGTTTTTTTAAATTGGCCTCATAGTATTTCAAACGATATTGAAGTATGTATAATTAAGATGCCTGGACGTGAGGTCAGGTTCAATGAACCCCCTTACAGGAGGATCACGAAGCTTGTTGAAGACCTTGCACCTGCGATTCTTCCCTTTTTGGATAAGCCGTTTATCTTTTTTGGACATAGCCTGGGGGCTCATATAGGTTTTTATCTTACCCGTCATTTGCGTAAATCTAATCTCCCCTGTCCAATACATATGTTTATTTCAGCTGCACGGGCTCCTCATCTAACAGAGCCAATCCATGATGCCCTTCACTACAAGATGGAGGACAAGGAGTTTATTGATAAATTGATAAAACTTGGAGGTATGGCGGAAGAAGTCCTCAAGGATAAAGAAATACTGGACATTGTTCTGCCTATTCTGAGGGCGGATATAGAGATGCTTAATACAATGGAATTTAAAGAAGAGGAACCATTAAGTTGCGGTATGACTGTATTGTATGGTGAATTTGACAATCGTGTCAGTAGAGAGGATGCTGAAGCCTGGAGCACACATACCAACCATGATTTTCGTTTAACAATGATTACAGGAAAACATTTGTTTATCAACACTCATCAAGCTCAGATAATTGAGCTTATAAATCATGAATCGCTTAGCCTTAATTAATCTTTAATTTATAATAAAAAACGGAGAAGATTATGAAATATGTAACTGCAGAAAATGAATCAGAACAATTGGCTTTTAAAAGTAACTTAATAAATTTTCCATCAATACATGGATATACATTTAATATATTTAGTAAAGTTGTATTAAATGCTTTACAATTAAATATTTTTGAAGCTGCAAAAGACTCTTCAGTTACCATTGATCAAATTGCTGAAAAAACAGGATTAAATATTGATGCATTGAAAAGGGTTATGATTATTTTAGCCATTTTAGAATATTTCAAAATTGAAAACGATAAATATTCATTAACTAAAATGGCAAAAGTATGGTGCTTAAAAGATAGCCCCTTTAGTTATTATAAGTTTGCTAGGTTTTATGAAATTATGGGCAATAATATGGCCCATATAAAAGAATATTTGCGTACAGGGCAAGGCATGGATTTACACAACACAATGTCTGATGAAGAATGGAATAATTATCAAATTGCTATGGAAAATCATGCAATATATACATCCTCTATTTGCCCAAAAATTACACCAGTTCCTGAAAATCCTACTGAAATGCTTGATATTGGAGGTTCTCATGGACTCTATTCTATTGAACTATGCAAAAAATACCCAACTCTTAAAGCAACAATAATTGATCTTCCTCAAGTTGAAGAATTTACAAAATCAATATTAAAGAAGCATAATATGGAAGATCGTATAAAATTCCAAGCTGGAAATGCTTTATTAGATGATTTTGGAGAGAATAAATATGATCTTATATTTGTTTCAAGTCTATTGCATCATTTTAAGTCAGAAGAAAATCATTTGATTTCTGAAAAAATTGCCAAAGCTTTAAAGCAAAATGGATATTATGTAATTCAAGAGTATATAAAACCAGATGCTACATCTGTCGATGATTTATCGAGTATATTGATGGATTTATGTTGGAGTATCACAAGTACATCCGGAACCTGGACGCTTGATGAGCTCAAAGACTTTCAGAATAAAGAGGGATTGATGCATTATTCAGTAAATCGATATGATAGTTTTGGAACCTCTTTAACACAAATCTGTGCAAAAAAAACAATGAATAATTCCGAGATTGGGATATCGGAAATGTCTGTTACACCCCAGGCTAATTATTCAAATACTAATCAGGTGAATGCGGAGATTGGCAATCCTGATGAACTGATTAAAATAGATTATTCAAAAGCAGAAAATTATATTGGAAGGCAGGCTATTGTTTTTGGGAAAGTAGAAGGAGTAAAAGAATACCCTGATTTTGAGGTAACGACTATTTCTATTGGTAAACCGCCTGAAACCCCCGGAGCATTTCCCCTTGCTATTCAAGATTCAATAAAGGATCAGTTTCCACCTGATTTTTATAATGGAAAGAATGTTAGTGTAACAGGAGTTATCGAAATAAATCCTTTTGGTGGTGCTACGATGACAATCAAAAGTCCAAAGCAATTTGAAGTCCAGTAATTACATGCTCTTAAAACTATTTTTGTATAAATATCTACAGAAATAAAATAATTCGGCTGATATATTTTATAAGGAGAGAACGTATGATTAAAGTTATGGGGAAATATTGCAAGGCATACCATTTGAGGGACATGAGGAAATATCGAAACTGGAAAGAAAATTCACAGAATACTCGTGAAGAGAAAATAGAAGTTGATGGAAATGAGGTTGATGAAATAAGGAGACTCACAGATGAATCTATTGTTTACTTGCAGGAAAACTATGTTGTGACAGATGATGTATATAGAGAAGAGAATATTCTTTTTGATGATGTAACCCCCAAATGGAAGGAATTTTGTGAAAAATCGCTTGAATTTATAGTGCCTGATTTTGATAAATAAGGTCAGTAATAGATTATATAAATAAAAGGAGAAAGTATTATGAGACTTGGTTCATTTTTATCAGCTGTATTTATAATTCTTATCACAACCGGAACCGCAACCGCACAGGTGGCGGCCCCGGAATACAAATCACCACTCACCATTAGTAAACTGGATGTTACCTATGAGGTTAATGAAGACGGAACATATACCATGGATACAGTTGGGGAAATGCGAATCAACATAGATCAGGCAGTCCAGTCACAGGCACAGTCATATCTTGCTTACAGTGAGAGCCTCCAGTCCCTTGAGGTTCTTGAGGCATATACTTTAACCTCTCAGGGTGAAAAGATACCTGTCCCGGCAGATAAGATTATCACACAGCAGAGTCCAATCAGTACATCAGCCCCTGTGTTTGGTGATATCAAGGTAAAGGCGATTGTGTTTCCTCAGATATCTGTAGGCGCAAGCAAGGGGTATCATTACCTGCGCAAACAGATAAAGCCTTTGTTTGAAAACCATTTCTCAATGTTTGAAACGATTCCCATGAGCGTTGACATAGATTCAATAAAAATAACAGTCGTTGCACCGGAAACAATGAAAATGTATATCCAGGCCATTGATATTGAAGGAGGTCAGGTTCAGTCTGATGTGCCAGGTAAATCCAAGTATGTCTGGACAGTAAAAGACCAGAAGGCCAAAACACCTGAGTCGGGGGCTATAAGTGAGACAAACTACTGCCCAAGGCTGGCCGTAACTACCTTTGCTGATTTCAGTGAGGTTGCAGGGGCTTATATTAAACGTGCTGCAGATAAAGAAAAGATTACAGATGAGGTCCAAAAACTGGCTGACAAAATAACAAGCGGTATTGCCAGTCCGCGGGATCAGGCTGCTGCACTTTACCAATGGGTAACAGGGAATATAAGATACGTTGCCCTTAGCTTTGAGGTGGGGGGAATTGTGCCGCGTGATGCTGACGCTATCATTCAGACAGGATATGGTGACTGTAAAGACAAGGTTGTTCTTTTAAATGCGCTACTTACAGCCAAAGGTATAAAATCCGCTCCGGTGCTTATAAATTCCGGGGATGTCTACTGGCAACCTGACGTTGCACTGCCACTTGGAGTCTATAACCATGTAATCACCTATCTGCCGGATTTTGATATGTTTATCGATCCTACAGCAGAAATTGCTCCTTTCGGTGTGCTTCCTACAAATGAATACAGCAAGTATGCACTGGTTACACGCGGACTTGAAAAAGGTGCTGGTATCAAGATGCTTCCGGAACCATCTCCGGAAATATCAAATATGAACACTGTTACCACTATTACCATAAATGATGACGGTACAGCTAAAGGGCAATCAATAGTAACAGCAAATGGTGGAATGGAATATGTCCTTCGCAATTACAAGGCCTCGATACCACCTGGCCAGGAGGCAATGGCCGCAAATGCCTTCTTAACAAGATCAGGTCAGCAGGGTGAAGGGACAATATCCGGCACTGATCCGCGTAACCTAACTGAAAAAATGAAGGTTGAAACTACATATACGCTCCAGAATGTGATGACGATTCCCGGGCCCGGTGCATTCATGATACCTGCCGGTATACCCAATCCATCCCCTGCTGTTATTTTATCATTCGGAACAAATCTGCCGGAAATGAACCATCCAAGCTACCACAGCGGGTATGGTAAGGTTGAAACTACATCGGTTACATTACCGGGCAAAATTAAAATTATGCAGCTACCAAAGGATGTTTCAGTACAGAATCAGTATGGGAGTTATACTGCGACATATAAACAGGATGGACAGACAATCAATGTGGAGCGCAGGCTTTCCGTTAAAACACCCAGGGGTCTGTGTCCGCCTGAAGGATACCCGCTAATGCGCGAGCTTGGCCAGGCCATAGGGCGGGATTTTCGGGCCCAGGTATTATATGGTGAGTGATTTTTTTTATTTTTAAAACTGCACTAAAGATAGAATCAGAGGTGCAAAAAGTATTATAAGTTACTGGATTCCCCGGTTAAAAGCCGGGGAATGATAGTCTTTTCTGCCTGTATTAAACCTGCTTTGATTCATTCTAAAAGCTTTAACCCTGTCATATTTCCCTTCATACCATCCCACCATTGACCTTTCAAATAATATGAATATAATAGCGGCTTATAAAAACCGGTGCCCTTTGGCCCCGGTTTTTTACATCATGAAAAACAGAGGAAAATCTATTGAATAAACAGCATATGAAAGAGGTTGACCGGCGTAGAAATTTCGGGATTATCAGTCACCCGGATGCCGGTAAAACCACATTGACTGAAAAGCTCCTTTTATTCGGCGGGGCAATACAGCAGGCAGGGGCAGTTAAGGCCAGAAAGGCGGCCCGCCATGCCACGAGCGACTGGATGGCCATAGAGCAGGAAAGAGGTATCTCTGTTACAGCCTCTGCCATGAAGTTCAATTATATGGATTATGAGATCAACCTGCTGGACACACCCGGTCACCAGGACTTTTCAGAGGATACATACAGGGTGCTTACCGCTGTTGACAGCGCCATGATGGTGATAGACAGCGCAAAGGCGGTGGAGCCCCAGACCGAAAAGCTCATGGAGGTGTGCCGCATGCGCAATACACCTATCATGACCTTTATAAACAAGCTGGACAGGGAGGGCATGTACCCCATTGATATTATGTCTGATATTGAAGAAAAGCTTCAGGTGGAGTGCACCCCGCTTTCATGGCCTATCGGTATGGGTAAAACATTCAGGGGTGTATATAACCTCTATAAAAAGGAGCTTCATCTTTTTACACCGGGCGGTGTAACAAGGCTGACAGATGGTATTACTATAAATAATCTTGGCGATAAGAGGCTCGATGACCTGCTTGGCAGCCAGGCAAGGGAGTTAAGGGAGGATGTGGAGCTGCTTGAGGGGGCCGCAAACCCCTTTGAGCTTGAACAATATCTTATAGGTTCTCAGACTCCTGTTTTTTTCGGAAGCGCTGTCAATAATTTTGGCGTAAGGGAACTGCTTAATGCCTTTATCGAGATGGCGCCTGCCCCATATCCGCGCATGACCACCACAAGGGAGGTCTCGCCATATGAGGAGGAATTTTCCGGGTTTGTGTTCAAGATACAGGCAAACATGGACCCTGCGCACCGTGACAGGATAGCCTTTTTAAGGATATGCTCAGGCAAATATACCAAGGGGATGAAGGTTATACATCACAGGATAGGCAGGGAGATATCCCTTGGGAATGCGACTGTACTCATGGCCCAGGACAGGGAAAATGTTGAAGAGGCATATCCGGGGGACATCATAGGCATACATAACCATGGCACTATCAAGATCGGTGATACCTTCACTGAAAAGGAGCCCCTCAGGTTTAAAGGCATACCGAGTTTTGCGCCACAGCATTTTAAACTGATCAGGATCAAGAACCCGCTTAAGACAAAACAGCTTGCTAAAGGGTTGCTTCACCTTGCAGAGGAGGGGGCTATCCAGGTCTTCAGGCCGATAAACAGCAGTGAATATATACTGGGTGCAGTTGGTGTGCTTCAGTTTGAGGTGACTGCCTCAAGGCTGTTAGCCGAATATGGAGCAGAAACAGTATTTGAACCATCCAGGTATGTTACTGCAAGATGGGTCAGCGCTGAAGACCCTAAGATCATGAAGGAGTTTGAACAGGCAAACGCGCGTAACCTTGCATTCAATGCAGAGGGGCAGCTTACATATCTTGCCCAGAGCGAGTGGCACCTTGAAAGGGCAATGAAGGAGTACCCGAAGATAATCTTTAAAAAGACAATAGAGTATGATTCTTAAGTATATATATAAGGGGAAAGAATGAGTATTGAACATGAACTGAAAATTGCAGAGGAACTTGGTTTAAAGACAATTCAGGTGGATGCGGTTGCAAGGCTTCTTGAGGATGGGGCCACTGTGCCCTTTATTGCACGATACAGAAAGGAGGCAACAGGCACCCTTGATGAGGTGGCGATTATAAACATAAGGGACAGGCTTGAACAGCTTAAGGAGCTTGATAAACGCAGGGAGAGCATACTTGAGTCATTAAAGGAGCGGGAGCTTTTAACTGAAGAGCTGAATAATAAAATAGTAAATGCACAGACCATGTCTGAGCTTGAGGATATCTATCTGCCATTCAGGCCAAAGAAGAGGACAAGGGCCATAATAGCCAAGGAAAAGGGGCTTGAACCACTTGCTGATATTATCTGGGCGCAGCTTGCTGAAACAGACCCCATATCCGAGGCTGTGAAATTCGTGGATGCTGAAAAGGGTGTAGGGTCAGCAGAGGATGCCCTTAGCGGTGCAAGGGATATTATCGCTGAAAAGATAAACGAGGATCAGGCAGCAAGGGAGGCCATGAGGGGTTTTTTTATGGAAAAGAGCATGTTCCAGGCTGCTGTTATCAAAGGAAAGGAGACAGATGGGGCCAAGTTCAAGGACTACTTTGAATGGTCTGAGCCGGTAACAAGCGCCCCATCCCACAGGGTGCTGGCCATGAGACGTGGTGAAAAGGAGGGCTTTATCACAATGAAGGTTACCCCTCCACAGGATGATGCCCTGAAAATTCTGGAGAGGCTTTTTGTTAAGGGCGAAGGCCATGCATCAAAGCAGGTGGTTGAGGCGGTTCAAGATTGCTACAGGAGGCTCCTTTCCATGTCCATGGAGACAGAGGTAAGGCTTGAGACCAAGAAGAGGGCGGATGATACGGCTATATCGGTATTTTCAAACAACCTGAGAGAGCTTTTGCTTGCGCCATTCCTTGGGCAAAAGAGGGTAATGGCCATAGACCCCGGCATCAGGACAGGCTGCAAGGTAGTCTGCCTTGATGCACAGGGAAAACTCCTGTATCAGGAAACCATATTCCCATCCGGTTCTGCTGATGCCATAAGGAGCGCTGAAAATACCATAAGGGTGCTCTGTGTAAAATATAATGTTGAGGCCATCGCTATTGGTAATGGCACAGCAGGGAGAGAGACAGAGACATTTGTAAGGGGGCTGTGTCTTCCCCCGGATATCATAATCTCTATGGTTAATGAGAGCGGTGCATCAGTCTATTCCGCATCAGATGTTGCAAGGCAGGAGTTCCCTGACCTGGATATATCATACAGGGGTGCGGTTTCCATAGGACGAAGGCTCATGGACCCGCTGGCAGAGCTTGTAAAAATTGATCCAAAGTCTATTGGTGTTGGGCAGTACCAGCACGATGTTAACCAGCAGGCACTTAAGGATGGGCTTGATGATGTGGTGATAAGCTGCGTTAACAGGGTTGGTGTTGAGGTGAATACTTCAAGCGAGCAGCTTCTTGCATATGTCTCAGGTTTAGGGCCTCAGCTTGCAAAAAATATTATCAAATACAGGAATGAAAATGGGGCGCTTTCAAGCCGTGAGGATCTGAAAAATATACCAAGGCTCGGGCCAAAGGCCTTTGAGCAGGCAGCAGGTTTCTTAAGGATAAGGGGCGCAGTTAACCCCCTTGATTCAAGCGCGGTGCACCCCGAGGCGTACCATATTGTTGAAAAGATGGCCATTGATATGGACTG
>JAFGFM010000225.1 GCA_016931115.1 Deltaproteobacteria bacterium
ATAATGATTCAAACATGAGTATTTACCCCTCAAAAATGACTATTCATAAGTATGCTATTATGACATAATGCGCAAATGGAAAAAATATCTCGTAAAATAATAACCGGATTGTTTCTCCTTGTTTTTATCCTACCGCTCTTTTTTCCTGTGCAAAATGCATTTGCCGGTGATTATGAAAGGCTGTTGATTCAAGGAATCGAAACCTTTAACAATGGCTATAATGAGTGGGATAAAAATAAATTCCAATCAAGCCTTTCCCTTTTTAACGAGGCCATTAAGTCCGGGAAAGAGGATGGCCTTGCAGAATACTGGGCAGGCACTGTTTATTTTTTTCTTTCGCAGCACGATCTTTTTACCGAGAAAGAGCCTACAAACAAAAAACAAGGGGTGGAGAATGCGAAAAGGGGTATTGAGATCCTTTCAAAGGCCATTGAACTATCACCTGACTTCAGTGAAAGCTATGCGCTCAGAGGGGTTTTAAGAGGTATTCTTATTAAGATGAAACCCTCTTCGGTCTTTTCACAGGGGCCAAGGGTGGGCAAGGATCGCGACAGGGCACTTGCCCTTGATAAATTAAACCCCCGTGTACATTACCTGACCGGTACCAGCCTGTGGAATGCCCCGGAGATACTGGGTGGCCGTGACAAGGCTCTTGAGCACCTGCTTGAGGCAGAAAGATTATTTAAGATTGAAGCGCAGAACTCAAAGGACAAGCTTCTTCCATTATGGGGCAGGAGCACATGTTTGGCATTTATAGGTGATATATTCTTTAACCAGAAACAACATAACAGGGCATATGAATATTATAAGAAGGCCCTAGATGTAAATCCCTCAGATCCTCTGGCCTTAAGGGGTATGAAAATATTGGAATCATCAAATTCAAATAAATGAAAGGTTCAATATTATGGCTTCAAACATCAGTAAAAAGGTTATTGTAATAGGTGCAGGTCTGGGTGGTCTTTCTGCTGCAATATCCCTGGCCCTCAAGGGATTTCCCGTGCATCTTTTTGAAAAAAACGACAAAGTGGGGGGGAAGCTCAATGTCCTAAAAAAGGATGGCTTTTCTTTTGACCTTGGGCCATCGATTCTGACCCTTCCCCATTACTTCAGACGCCTCTGGACAAGGACGGGCCGGAGAATGGAGGAGGATGTAACCATTGAAACAGTTACACCTCACTGGAGAAATTTCTTTGAGGATGGCACGGTTGTTGACCTTCACATGGACCCTGTTGAGATGAAAAGGGAGCTCACAAAACTTTCTGACCCTGGGCTTGAAAAACGATTTTTTGAATATTTAGAATATTCAGCAGAACAGTATGACCTGATTGAAAAGGGATATTTTGAAAATGGGCTTGATACAAAACAGGATTTTGTATCCTTTTACAAACTTAAAAATTTACTGAAGATAGACTACTGGACAACCATGCATAAGCGCAACAAAAGGCGTTTAAAGAATCCCTACCTCATCGATATCATGGATTACTTTATAAAATATGTGGGCTCATCCGCACTTAATTCCCCTGCATTTATGAACCTCATGCCTACCATTCAGTTCAGGTATGATCTCTGGTATGTGAAGGGCGGCATGTATAACCTGGCTATAGGCATGGAGCGTCTGGCAAAAGGGCTTGGTGTTGAAATAAGTTTGAACGCAGAGGTTACTGAGATTGAAAGGGATGAAAATCGTGTTAAGGGGATCAGGCTTGCTGATGGTTCATTCCATGCCTCTGATATTATTGTTTCAAACATGGAGGTTATACCTGCCTATGAAAAACTTCTTAAAGAGGATGATGTTTTCATGGACAAATTGAAACCATTTGAACCTGCATGCTCAGGCCTTGTTCTTCATCTTGGGACAAACAGGCCATTCCCTCAGCTTGCACACCACAACTTCTTTTTTGCAAAGGATCAGGAGAAGCATTTCCGCACTGTTTTTGATGAAGGGCGAATACCTGAAGACCCTACCCTATATGTGGTTGCGCCTTCACGAACAGATACTTCAGTATGCCCTGAGGGGTGCGACAACATAAAGATACTTCCCCATATTCCACATCTGAAAAAAGAGGGCAACCCTTCCAGAGAGGATTATATAGCCCTGAGAAACAGGATACTTGAAAAGATGGAACGAACCGCCCTTCCGGGGTTAAGGGAGAGTATTATCACAGAGGATATGTGGACGCCTGAGGATATCCAAAGGCGCTATTACTCAAATGGCGGTTCCATATATGGTGTGGTTTCTGACAGAAAAAAGAATTTTGCCATGAAATGCCCTAAAAAAAGTACAAAATACACAAACCTTTATTTTACCGGAGGCTCTGTAAACCCGGGCGGTGGCATGCCGATGGTTGTTCTATCCGGCCAGAATGTTGCTGATATGATAGATGAGGATCTTTCAGGTAGAGATGTATAGCTATGTTATGGTTAGGGGCATATCTGGTTATATCGCTGCTTGCAGGTATTTTCCTTTTTTATGGGTTTCCTTCACTGGTGATAAAAAAAAAGAGCCCTGCCCTTAACCCCAAAATCAGCATCATTATCCCTGCAAGAAATGAAGAAAATAACCTCCCGGTGCTCCTGGCATCATTAAAGGATCAGTCTCTCAGTCCATTTGAAATTATTGTTGTTAATGACAATTCGACTGATGGAACCGCCAGAATAGCTAAGGAAAATGGTGCACATGTTATATATTCAGCCCCTCTTCCAGATGGATGGCTCGGAAAACCCTGGGGCTGTTATCAGGGGGCACAGCAGGCAAAGGGTGATATCTTTATTTTCCTTGATGCCGATACCTTTTTGGCGCCGGATGGCCTTGAAAGGATTATGGCTAATTATGATGGCTCAGGTGTAATTTCCATATTTCCTTATCACAGGATTAAAAAACCCTATGAGGCCTTTTCTGCTATCTTTAATCTGATGCAGCTTGCAGGTATGTATTGTTTATCCCTTTCTGGTAAACGCCAATCAAAGGGTCTTTTCGGCCCATGCCTTGTGATATCAAGAGGGGATTATTACCGCACTGGAGGGCATGTGGCGGTTAAAGACCGGGTGCTGGAACACTATTCTATGGGAGCCATACTTATTAAATATAATATTCCTATTGCTCTTTTCAGGGGTAAAGGCGTTCTCAATGTAAGGATGTACCCCGAAGGGTTCAGCTCCCTTATAAATGGCTGGCGAAAATCCTTTACCCTTGGTGCAGATGAGACTCACCCTCTGAACATGACAATTGCTACTACCTGGATATCAGGGCTGATTGCTGCCACTGTCTATTTCATGGTTTCGCTGTTTAATGGCAATAATATGGATATCTGTTCCGGAGGTTTCATTTATCTCATTTGCGGACTTCAACTCTTTATCCATTTACGCCGTATAGGCACTTTCCCTGCCTGGTCGGCCCTGTTTTATCCTGCTGTATTGATATTTTTTCTTTCTTTATTTGCCTTTGCTGCCTTCAGCTCAAATAAACCGGTTGAATGGAAGGGTAGAAGAATTAATTGAAAGAATAGATATTAAAGCCTTTAAATAAACCACTATTCTATACACAGGTAAATAATCATTTTCAATTGACACTGTTCACTTCAGCGGGCTATTGTAACCACCTTAATGAAAAATATGGAGTGAAAAATGGCTGAATATCACGAGATTACTGTATTGCCCGAAGGTAAGAAAATAATGGCTGAGGCGGGTAAAACCCTTATGGATGCGCTATCTGAACATGTTGAGCTCAGGGCAGACTGCGGGGGCAATGGCGTCTGCGGCAAATGCCGGATTATTGTAGTTACAAAGGGGATGCCTGACCTTAATGATGTTGAAACAGAACATCTTTCATCCGGCCTTATTACATCAGGTTACAGGCTAGCATGCCAGGTAGTGGTTGACAGGCCCATGATGGTGCGCCTACCTGAATCAGGTCAGGATAAAGGGCATGTGGAGGCAAAAAAGGTCTTTCCAGGGCCTTACCCTGTGAACCCATACCTTGAACTGAAAGCGGATAAACGATATCTGGGGCTTGCCGTAGACCTTGGCACCACCACGGTTGCAGGATACCTGTGTGACCTTAAGACAGGTCATATACTTGCCTCCAGGGCAACCATTAACCCGCAGAGGCGGTACGGGGATGATGTGATAAGCCGAATCAACTTTGCCGGTAAGAGTCCTGCAAACCTGAAAAAGCTTCAGGGGCTTGCGCTTGAGGCGATATCATACCTTGCGGATACCTGCCTGAAGGAGGTAAAGGCTTCACGTGATGATATATATGGGTTTACTGTTGCAGGCAACAGCACCATGGAACATATACTTGCCGGGCTGGATGTGAGCAGGCTTGGAAGAACGCCTTTTGTACCTGCCACCCTGTCTGAGATAAAACTCACCACAGACGAACTCGGGCTCAAATTCAGGGCCGGTACAAGTTTTACTATACTCCCCATAATAGCTGCATTTGTGGGCGGCGACACCCTTGCCTGCGTGCTTGCAAACAAACCCTACATGCGTGATGAGATGACCCTTATTGTTGACCTCGGCACCAATGGCGAAATAGTCCTTGGCAATAAAAAGGGCATGTGGACAACGAGCTGTGCAACAGGCCCTGCCCTTGAGGGGGCACAACTATCATGCGGCATGAGGGCGACTTTAGGCGCCATAAGCGCATGCGCAATTGAACCTTCTACATATAAATTCAGCTATAAAACTATCGGTGAAGATACCGAGCCCCCTCTGGGGTTTTGCGGTTCAGGAATACTTGACCTTATTGCTGCAATGATCAAAAGCGGCATGGTAAAATCAGGCGGTAATTTTAATAAAAATGCCCCGGGGTTTACCACCTCTGACAAGGATGGTGGAGTGGCCAGGGTGGTCTTTGTGCCCGAAGAAAACAACCCGGCCAAGGTGGAGATATTTGTGTCCCAGCATGATATAAGGCAGGTGCAGCTTGCAAAGGCAGCGGTTGTGACAGGCATAAGGGAACTTATGAGCAAGGTTGGGATAAAAAAGATAGACCGTACCATACTGACCGGGGCATTTGGAAACGCCTTTAACTGGAGAAGCGCGGTTACTATTGGTATGCTCCCTGACCTGGAAACACTCGGAGAGGTTATTTCTACAGATAACCTGGCAGGGGAAGGAGCAGTATTGGCACTGCTGGATAAGAATACCCGCCTTGAGGCTGAGGAGATAAAGAGTAAGACCCAGTATATGAACCTTGCTGAACAGCCCGACTTTATGCAGAAGTTTGTAGAAAACACGGGGTTTGATGAGGCAAAGGAGTAAGCTGGAAGCTCAAAGCTTAAGGCTCAAGGCTCAAAGCTTAAGGCTCAAGGCTCAAAGCTGGAAGGTGAAAAAGCTACTAGGGCAGAGGGTGGGTTCGAGCCTGAATGAAGCCAGGGTGTATCAGTGGGTGACAGAAGGCGGTCATAATGTGCCTTCAGACAAGATCCATTCCCGCATAATAAGGACAATGGAGAACATGAAAACAGCGTTAACCCTGGTGGATGAGGCGTGGATTTTGGATAACTCTTCAGAACAAAACCGATTTAAACAAATAGCTGTGATGAAATCCGGAAGATATGAAATAAAGACCGATCCAATCCCTGATTGGGTCAGGACTATTCTGCCTGTTGAGATCAAATAAACCTTACATTACCCCCCTCAAATATAAGCTGTATCAAAAAATGTTACCCCTGAATCCAAAACTTCCTCAAGATAACCGAGCAGTTTATCTGCATCGGTCGTATCAGTAACCATACCGTCTGCGCCAAGGCCGAGAATAGGTACTTCTACACCTGTTTTTCCTAAAACACGCTTTGGTAATTTTGAAACGGGAGGAGAGTCCAACCCAAACGATTCAAGTGATGACAAGGCGATTGCACCAGTAGCAAAGCCAGCAGCTTTTACAATAAATTCACGACCGGTAGATTTATTATCCATATTAAATTCCCCTTCCAATGATTTTTGAGTTACGAAATAGTTTTGTGAAATCGGATAACAGGTAGAAGGTTGGGTCAATGACCCAACCTGACTGACTGTCAACGGTATAGGTCAGACACCAAAGGCTTCTACAACATTCCACTGTATTCTGCATAAGCAGCTATTGCCATCATATCTTGCTCAAACGAAAGTGACGAATCTTCCTGGCAATCTAGCGCGAAAAATGGGCCATCTGGTTCACTATACAAGTAGAAATCCCCTTGAATGGAATGACAATAAGGACATGTGTTTACCCAATACTTATCTCCCACAGTTTTTGAGAAACGATATTGAACAGTCTTGGGAGGTGGTTTCACTTTAGGAGCCATATCATCGTGCATCCCCTCTTTAGGCCAGGCAAAAACGATAATATCTCTCTCGCATTTCCAGCAATTACATAACCCATAACGATAGTAGGTTGAGGGGAGTTCTAAACCAGTGGCTTGAGCAAATCTTTTTACTTTCGTCATAAATTTTGTATATTTCTGCTTGCATTTTTCACAGGTGCATGGCTTGAAACCATCACGTATAGGGTTCCAAATTGTTGGATCGTCTATTACTGCATAACCATCCAATTCGATTAAAGGTATTTGTAATTTATCGGCTTTGATACTGTCCACTGCATGTGCAACTTTGATCTCCACCGCCGCATGTGCCACATCACCCACCATTAAAGCTACATCGACAATAGAACCATCAGATAATCTATGCTCTAAAATGGCTTTATCCACCTTTTCCGGCAAAGGCTGACTGACAGGTAAATGACAGATATGGCACGCTCTCGCTAGATTCGGGGGATTACTTTTTCCTGATTTCCAGTCTTGAACCATTTTCTGCACTAACAGTTTAGCGGTTTTATGTGTAATAGTTTCCTGATTACATGTATCACTTATTTTATGTGCGAAGTGAGTTGTCTTGATTTCGCCTTGTTTAAGGATAACTTTCTCACCACAACAAGGACAGAAATAGTTTTTGCTTTTTTCTGCTGTTGTAGGTCTACATAATTTCAATTCATCGTCTATAGCAAATGGAATACGTAATTCTAGCATAATCACTTATCTCGTTATTTGGAAAGCACACAATGAAAAGTTTACAAGCCAGCACTGCTTTCCTTTAAAGTTCATTAATAGAATACATTTTTCGCCTTAATGTAAATGTTAGCACTTTATGTCAAACATTGTGACAACTGAATAGTCCCCATCATACTTTTGTTCGATAATTTCAATAGCCGCTACTAAATCCTTATTTTGAATTACCTTATTTTTCTCCGAGATTATTTTTTTCTCTATAATGGCATCCTTATTAATTAACCTATATAGATTATCTTTAATAATTTCTGCATTTCCTATCAAAACTAATAAAATTATTACTGTTTATCATTCCCTTATAAAAAGGGCAAAAGATTGGCAACAAAAAGGGTAAAGCCTGCCGTTTTGCTAACTGTTTATCATGAAAATATTCATGTTAAAATAAAACCTTTTTATTACAACAGAGACAGAAGCGTGAATCGGAAACTTATATCTGCCATCCGAAGTTACAAAGGGAAATCAGCCGTAAATGGATTCCCCGATAAACCGGGATAAATGACCCGCTTTCGTAGAAATGATTGGTAGATATTTATGTACTGATAGAGGCAACCCCCTGTGGCTGCCCGAAATTACTGGCCCTTGCAATATCTCAAGAGCAGGCACAGAGGCCTGCCCCTACATTAACATCAATCAATTTCTACTTTACTATGCGACATGGTCTCTTACAACGCAAACCGAAAACCTTAAACCTTAAACCGCATACCTTTTGCATCTCACCAGTTTAGAAATGCAACAGGATTAAATCAGGCCAGTCTGTTCAGCGCTATCCTGCTCAGCTTGTATATGGCCTCACCCAGCTTCGGGTGTGTTTTCTTATGCATAGACATGGCAAATACTGCAACTGGCGGTTTATTGGGCCTACAGTAGTAGTCTATAAAATCCTTGAGCGCAGCATAGAGCTCTTCCTCGGATATCTCCGGGTCAATATCCGGCGGGGAGATACCCAAAAAGAGTTTGTCACCATAGTTTTCATAAAGCTTTTTGTGGTTGTTCATGGGCTGTGGTGTCCAGGTCTGTACGCCAGCTTCTATGTACAAAGGCGCAAGGGTCTCGGTCTTTCCGCAGGAGTGCATATCAACAAAGGCACCCCTTTTCTGGATATGGAAAAGCACCCTTTTAAGTGACGGGAGGATCATCCTCCTGATTGTGTCAGCAGAAAAGAAGGGCGCCATCTGTGAGCCCCAGTCATCATGAAATGATATTATCCTGGGGCTACCATATTCCATGTATTTATCAACAAGCTTTATGTAAAAATCGGCCTGCTTATCAAAGAACTCAAGTATTGCCGCCTCCTGATCCTCATCAATAATGGCCATGGCAGCGTTTGCAAAATCCATGAACGAGATCAGGCGTTCAAATATCCCGTTCAGTATTGTAACATGGGATATCCTGTCTTCTTCAGGCTTTATACTATCCTTATAGGATTTCCAATCGTATTGATCAAGGTCAGGGAAGGTGATCGTCTCTTTCCATGTGTTCATGTCTGTAATGTAGGGTTTACCCGGTTTGCGTGTGGCACCGCCTGCAACAGGTACAAAGACCCATTCAAGGCCGAAAAAGTCCTTGCCGCCCTTGAGCCTGGCCTCATTATCAGGTAGAAACCCGCCCATAGACATACTGATGTCACTCATGGTCGGGAGCCAGAACGGTCTTTCACCCCTTATTACCATCTCATAGTTCTGTGCGGGTGTGATAGGTGTATTGTATTTTAATAGCAGCGGCATCCCGGGAAAGGGCACGGGATATTCGCCAATTACCTTCAACTCATTATCTGAAAATGGTATTCTGTTCATAACAATCTCTCCTGTATAATTACTATCCCCCAAACTTTTTCCTGGAAAGCCTGTAAAGCTCTTCCCTGAATGCAGGGGTGAGCAGTGGCATTGCATAAAAATTGAGCATTGCAGGTTTATCCCTGTTGCAGTATTTTTCAACAAAGTCTGCGGCAGCTGCACGCTGTTCGTCCTCGGTTGCATCCGGTGGAAGAGGAGGCGGATTAATGCCTATAATCAGTTTATCTCCATATTTTTCATAGAGCATCAGTGAGTCATTCATGAGCTGCGGGCCCCATGAATCCCAGCCTGCTTCAATAAGCTGTGGCACCATCAGCTCGATCTTGCCGCAACTGTGAAGATCGGCAAAGATACCCCTGTCATGGAGATGGTCTGTAAGCCTTCTCATTGCAGGGACAATCATCTCCTGTGCCGTTGCTGGTGAAAAGAATGGAGCCCTCTGAGCGCCCCAGTCATCATGTATGGTGATGCCATCTATGCCATAATAATCTATCATCCGGTCAATAATGCCGATATAAAGATCAGTGAGTCTTTCAAACAGTGCCTTTACCGCCTCTTTCTGGTCTTCATCAATCAGGGCAACAACCGCATTGTCAAAGTCCATAAAGGAGATAAGCCTTTCATAAAAACCTGTAAGAAAAAATGGCTGAACAAAGCGATTCGCTTTCTTAATGTGCTCCCTGTTTGATTCAGCAGAACCTATCCAGTCCCATTTATCTATATCAGGGAAGATGAGTTTATCTTCCCATTCATTGGCATCTTTTAAAATGGGTGAACCGGGTTTAACCATTGAGCCGGTCGCAACCTCCACATATTCCCATTCAACACCGAACATGTCCTTTCCGCCGTAATCTTTGCGATCAAGCACATAGCTCTCTATCACAAAGGCCCTTGCTATATTATCAGGGATGATCTTCGGGTTAAACATCAGGGTATCTGATGGCAGAATCTGCCAGATCGGGTCTCTTTTATAAAATGAGCGATATGCCTCTCTTTGTGTTACAGGATAGTTAAAAACAGGGACACCGGGCGTACCGGGGAAAAAGCCGGGGATTTCGCCAACAATCTTCAGTTCATCTTCAGAAAAGGGGATTTTAACCATAGGAAGTCTCCTCAGTATGATCAGTATAAAAGGAAGGGTAAAACAATAAAAAAATCTGTCCCGCCAGTTATAAACGGGACAGATTTAAATAAAAATATTCCAGACTAGGCAATAATACTTTTTGCCAGGTCGGCTGCAGATGCTGCATCCTCTGCATAGCCGTGAGCGCCTATTTCATCAGCATAAGCCTTTGTGATCGGGGCGCCGCCAACAATTATCTTTACCTTCTCCTTGAGACCTGCATCAATAAGACCCTTTACTGTATCTAACAGGGCCGGCATGGTTGTGGTAAGAAGACATGAAAGGGCAACAATCTTGCACTCAGGGGTTGAGTTGATGGCTTCGATAAACTTGTCTGTTGATACGTCAACGCCAAGGTCTATCACCTTGAAACCTGCTGATTCGATCATCAGTGTTACGAGGTTCTTGCCTATATCATGAAGGTCACCTGCTACTGTACCGATTATGCATGTTCCTAATGATACAGAGGCCTGGCTTGCAAGCAGTGGCTGTAATACCTCAACACCCTTCTTCATTGTATGGGCTGCCATAAGCATTTCAGGAACAAATATCTCTGACCTCTTGAATTTGTCACCAACAATAGCCATTGCGGCTATCATGGTATCAAGTATCAGTGTTGCTTCGTTGCCTTCTGCAAGAGCGCCTTTTACAGCCTCAGCTATCAGTTTCTGTTTTCCTTTTTCGGTAAGTTCTTTTACTTCTGCTAATTTAGACATTTAATGCCTCCCTTTTCTATTATTGTTTTTTAAACTGAACAATTCTGCTCTGTACGCATTGATAAATTCCAGACAGAAATCATCCTTCTTAAGCAGTATCTCTCTAGCGTAAACAGACCCGGCATATCCCTGGTGGGCGGGTCTGGAATTGCGCTGTGCATTCCCGTGTTCATTGCCAGCATAAGAAATGCCTGATTAATATTTTCCTGCTGGCAGAGCGAATGAGATACTGCTCAATCCGCCGGTTACATGTATCCTTGGATACATTTCCTCAAAATTATTTAGTCCATTACATCAATAATGTCAACGTTTTAAGATATACAAGAAACACTTTTACATGTAAGGCATTAAATTTTTAAATATAGGCACATAACTTATTTAAAAAACCCATATCTTGTATAGATGATTATCATGATGATACCATCTATGGAAAAACCTGAAAAAGGTTTTACTGATAACCCCTTGACGGAGTTAATATTTTTACCTATTGTTTAAAAAAAATGATCCCCATATGAAAAAAATAGATTAACATATTATTAGATGCTATGTTTGAACAAGGTTTTCATAGTTTGGAAAAGGAATTTTTAAGATGAAAAAACTCAATATGAAACTTAATATCAGTTATTTTTTATATACCCTTATGATATTCAGTATTTTACTGACAGCAGGTGTTCCGGGTACCACCTTTTCGGCACCTGCCGGTTTTGTTGATGAAAAGCTCTTTAATTTCGGAACAATCCTTGAAGGTACAGATGTGCCTCATAATTTTATTATTGAAAATCGTGGTGATTCAACCCTAAGGGTGTTAAAGGTAAAATCCAATTGTGCATGTGCAGTTGCATCCTTCACCGAAGAGGTAGCACCGGGCAGTAAAGGCACTATCTCCGTGATTTTTGACAGCAGGGGATCAGGCGGCCAGGATGTGGAACATAAGATACGCGTGGAAACTGATGACCCGGATAAAGGGGAGATAGACCTTGCGATTGCAGGGCATGTAGACCCCATATTGATTATCAGGCCTGATGTGGTAATCCTTTCTGGCAGGGAGGGTGAAGATCTGAAAGCTGAGGTTTTGATAACTCATGACATCAGGCATCCTTTAAGGGTAATCTCAGCCGAATCAAAAAGGGGAAATATCTCTGTTAAACTCACCGAGGAAAAGGATTCTGACCAGAACAAATATATGGTTAAGGTTACAAGCTTAAAAAAGGAAAAAGGGAAATTCGGAGATTATATATCACTGAAAACAGACAGCAACGTATATCCCAGCAAACAGATAAGGGTTAAAATAGAGATAAATTAAAGGTAATGAATAAAAACAATACAATCTTAATAAAAGGTGCCGGAGAAAAGGCAAGCGCTGTGGCATGGGGGCTCTTCTCCCATGGGTTTAAAAGGCTTATAATGACAGATATAGAAAATCCCCTGGCAGAAAGAAGGGGTGTCTGTTTTTCCGAGGCGGCATTTGAGCAGGGAAAAGAGATAGAGGGGGTCAGGGTTGAAAGATCCGACCTCTCTATTGATTCCATAAATTCTATTTTTTCAAAGGGGATAATACCTCTCCTTGTATCCCCCGATGAGACGCTGTTACAGGGTATACACCCCGACATTATTGTTGACAGCATCATGGCAAAAAGGAACACAGGTACATCCATAGAGCAGGCGCCACTTGTGATAGCCCTTGGCCCGGGCTTTAATGCCGGAAAAGAGGCGCATTATGTCATTGAAACAAACCCCAATATCCCGGCCCTTGGCACTATCATAGAATCAGGATATGCGGAACAACACACAGGCATACCCACAGAGGTGCGTGGTAAATCGGTTGAAAGGCTTTTATTAGGCCCCGGAACCGGCGTGCTTTATGCCCTTATGGATATTGGAGACCCGGTAAAAAAAGGAGATACAATAGGGTATGTGGGAGACAAAAAACTCCTTTCGCCCATTTCTGGTATAGTGTGGGGGCTTATACGTACCCCTGCCACCGTAAAAGAGGGGCAGAAACTCGGGGATATACACCCGGGTAATGACAGCCAGATATGTTTCAAGATTACACCCCAGGCAAAAAAAATCACTGCCGGGGTGATCGGCGCTATCGTAAGAAGATATCTTTAGATTTTGATTCATACGACATGGCAGAAGCCTGGTGCAGGTAGACTATCCAGAAATGTCATATATTTTAATAAAACAACAATAAATTGGAGTTATTTTCAATTGACATACAACTCCGAACTCCATATACTTCATCCAATTCAACCGAAGACTTGACCTATCGGCAAATTTAAACACGTATAACTAGGAGGAAAAAATGTACAAAAAATTGTTAAAAAATTTAGTTATGGTTGGTCTTGTTGTTCTTACTCTTGGATCTTTGCCTGCATTTGCAGAGGATGATGACTCCCTCTCAATATCAACTGATGTAGGTGTTTTTTCTCAGTATGTATGGCGTGGCTATGCTTTAAGTGATGAGAGCATAGTTATCCAACCGTCAGTCAGTTTAGGATACAAAGGTTTTGGCTTAAATGTTTGGGGAAACTACGATACGGATTATTTTGATACAGGAACTGATTACAATGAAACCGATATTACATTATCATATGACTGGACATATGAAATAATCAAATTGGGAGTAGGCTACATTTATTATGATCTCGATTTTGAGGATACTCAGGAGTTTTATTTATCAGCAACTTTTGAAGGCTACCTGAATCCAAGCTTTACATTCTACAAGGATATTGAAGCAGCGGAAGGTTGGTATGTCAATTTCGGCGTATCACATTCTTATGCTATTACAACCCTGTACAACCTGGATCTGTCAGCATCGATTGGATACTATGATCTTAATGATGATTCCTACACTGAACTGCATGATGGAAATATTACCGCATCAATGGTTCTTCCTATTAATGACAATTTAAGCCTGACACCTTCTCTTTCATACGTTATTGGGATTTCAGAAGATGCCAAAGATAGAATAAGAGATTATAAGGGGAATTCTGATCACTTTGTTGGTGGTTTTACCTGTACCTATTCTTTTTAAATAGAACAGCCTAAACGCTGGCTCAATATTGAAACCCTTTCTGATATTTCAGGAAGGGTTTTTTTCAATCCTTCCAGGGATGTAAAATAAAAGGTGTC
The DNA here is from genome assembly GCA_016931115.1 of Deltaproteobacteria bacterium. GTDB lineage: Bacteria > Desulfobacterota > DSM-4660 > Desulfatiglandales > HGW-15 > JAAZBV01. Next base: position 13,817 of record JAFGFM010000225.1, read on the forward strand.
AGAGTTTTCAACCCTGACACCTTTTATTATTAAATAAGACTATTTTTTTACTGGTGGGACGCCAAATATACCTTCTCTGTAGGCATTTATGTAATCTATGCAGAACATATCGTTGCCAAGCAGGGCATCTGTAGCGAAAATCATGCCCCTCATATCCTTGTTCAATGGATCAAGAATTACGCTGTCCATACCGGCGGTCATGGCTACAACAACAAATGCCTGATTCATCACCTTGCGGGCAGGAAGGTTAAACGAGACATTGCTCGCGGCCCCTGTCACATGAATAGTGGGGTAGCGAACCTTTATCTCTTTAATTACCTCAATCAGCATATTTATGCCATTTTCTGATGCGCAAAGCATTTCCACCAGGGGGTCAATGTGAAGACGGGAAGGATCAATATTATATTTCTTTGCCTTTGCCATAAGGTCTTCCAGTATCTTAATGCGTATTGCAGCGGTCTTTGGGATTCCGTTGGCGTCGTCACATAAGAGGGCAGCAACCTCCCATTTAGTATCTGCAATAACAGGAAAGACATCTTCTACCTTGGTCCCTTCCATAGATACTGAATTGATCAGGCCTGGTTTTTTACAAAATTTGGATATCTCTGCACAAAGTTTGGCATTGGGGCTGTCTACCGCTATAGGGGTATCTGTAGCCTCCTGAACCTGCTCTACCATCCATTTAAGGGTTTCAAATTCAATAGCCGGGGCAACTGAGGCGCACACATCAATATAAGTAGCACCTGCTGCTGATTGAACCTTTGCCAGGTTCTTTATAAACTCTGCGTCCCTCGCTTCTATCGCCTTGGCTACAGAAGGGATAGATCCATTTATTTTTTCGCCAATAATAATCATTGTTATTTCTCCGTTTACTATAAGTTTAAATAAATATAAAACATTAAATATTAAACATACGGCTGATAATTTTGCAGGGGAAATATGCCAATTGAACCGGCAAACCTTGGAAATAACCAGCCTTTCTAGGGTCCTGTAAAGACTTCCTGTTCCTGTTTTCAGGCAATGCACTATAAAATTTCTGATAAAGGATGTCAAACCAAAATAAACTCCCCCAAGGCTGGCTTATACTATAATATTATCAAGCATACGAAGGTGTTGGCTGAAAAAGTCACCTTTTTCATCACCTTGACAAGGCTCTATCCGGTCAAGATTTTGACATATTTTCGCTTGGTTATTCCATTTTTATCTGTTTTTCCAAATCCCTACTCAAATCAACATGGTAAAGAATTGATTTAATTAATTAAAAACTCCAAGTCACCCCTATGGCAGGAATCTTGCTATATTATGTTTATTTACCCTTATATGGCAAATGGCAGAGGGATGAATAGTCAATATGATGGGAACTCAATTAGCAGACAACAATATTACATTTAACTTCAATATGTTATTGAACAAAGAGATATTCAGGGAGCCTGTTTTCCTGTCTGCTGTAATCTTAGCCCTTTTTCTGATCCTTGGTGATTACCTGATTCATGGCAGTATATCGCCTCTATTCCTGTTTAGCATCTTTATTGCTGTTTTACTGCTGTTTATCCTTTTGGGGATGATAATCAGGCTGAAAAAGATACAGCAGCATAGCAGGGCGCTTGAAGCAAGGTTAAGGGAGATCGAGGATGCAAACAGGTATAAATCCAGGTTTCTGGCAAACATGTCCCATGAACTGCGCACCCCGCTTAACAGCATCATCCTTTTGTCGCAGCTCCTTGCTGAAAACAAGGGAAAAAACCTTACAGATAAGCAGGTTGAGTATGCCCGCTGTGTCCAGAGTTCAGGACATGACCTGCTGGGTCTCATTAACGAGATTCTGGACCTCTCAAAGATAGAATCAGGGAAGATGGAGCTTAATGTTGAGGATGTAACACTGGATCAGATAGCCACTGCCATCAGGAGAAACTTCAGTCATGTTGCCGAAGAAAAAGGCCTTAAGTTTTATGTAATTAAAGAGGCAAATCTCCCTGGAACAATCGTGTCTGACTGGCAGAGGATAGAGCAGATACTGAATAATCTCCTGTCCAATGCATTCAAGTTCACATCGGAAGGTGAAGTAATCCTCAGGATAAGCAGGGCAGATAAAAAAGCAGACCTCTCTGAAAGCGGTTTAACACATGATCAGACCATCGCCTTTTCTGTCACTGATACTGGCATAGGCATCCCCGAAGATAAGATACAGTTTATCTTTGAACCATTCCGGCAGGTAGATGGCGCCATAAGCCGTAAATACGGGGGAACCGGCCTTGGCCTCTCAATATCCAGGGAGCTTGCAAGGTTACTCAAGGGAGAGATACAGGTGACAAGCATTGAAGGCAAGGGTTCAGAATTCACACTCTATCTCCCTGAATCCTGTGAAGCGGGTGAATTGCATGGTCAGCAAGGGAATGCGGCCCCTCTTCAAAGAGATGGAAAAACCGGTATGGCTATCTCTCTGATCCATGCTGGCTTAAAGGATATAAAAGAAGATGACACCCCGGTTCTATTAATTGAAGATGACCCCATTTTTTCAGGGATATTTAAGGATTATGCCAGTGCAAGCGGTTTTAAGACCATAATTGCCCGGGATGGTGAGAAAGGGCTTGCCTACGCAGGTAAATATAACCTTAAGGCAATAGTACTTGATATAAATCTCCAGGGCATCAATGGTTGGACAGTGATGTCAAGGCTTAAGGAGGATCTTAAAACCAGGCATATACCTGTCTATCTGGTCTCTGCTAATGATAGCCCCCGTGAAGCGACGCGTATGGGGGCCGCAGGTTATATATTAAAACCTGTTACTGTGGATAAATTTGAAAGACTCTTTTCAGATATAAAAAAATCAATTGCAAAATCCGGGAAAAAACTTCTTGTTGTAGAGGATAATGAGGTAACAAGAAAGCTGATAGAAAAGCTGTTTGACTGCACAGAGGTAGAAATAATCTATACATCCACAGGCAAAGAGGCCATAGAAAAGCTATCTGTCATGCACTTTGATTGTGTTATCCTTGATCTTTCACTCCCGGACATATCCGGTTTTGAGATACTATCAAGGATAAAAAACAATGAATCGTCCTTTTCATCCCCGATCATTGTATATACAGGGAAAAGGCTTTCCGCCCGTGAGAGGGCTATCCTTGATGAATATACAGAGTGCATCGTTGTAAAAGGGGTGAACTCTCCTGCAAAGCTCCTGGATGAGGTAACTCTCTTCCTCCACATTAATGAATCGGAACTGCCTGAAGAGAGAAGAAAGATGCTCAGGATAATACATGACAATGATGCGATTCTTAAGGGTAAAAAAATACTTATTGCAGATGATGACATGCGGAATCTTTTTGTTCTCACCAATATACTGGAGAGTAAAGGGGTAAACGTCATCGTTGCAAAAAACGGCATAGAGGCCATGAATTTACTTAAAGACAACCTGGGGATTGATCTTATAATTATGGACATGATGATGCCGGAAAAGGATGGCTTTATGGCGGTTAAAGAGATCAGGGAGCAGCCCGACTTTGCTGAACTGCCTGTAATAGCGCTCACAGCAAGGGCAATGAAAGGTGACCGTGCCAGATGCATAGAGGCTGGCGCAAGCGATTACCTTTCAAAGCCCTTTGAGAAAGAGCGGCTTTTTTCAATGCTGAGCGCATGGCTCTATTAGACAGGAAAGGACAGGATAATGACAGGACATGAAAAACCAAATATACTTATAGTGGATGACCTCCCGACCAATCTTACTGTACTGGAAGCCCTTCTGAAGGAGCTTGATATTAATATAGTAAAGGTACTCTCAGGAAGCGAGGCGCTCTCCCGTATGATAGAAGATGATTTTGCACTTGTTCTTCTTGATGTGCAGATGCCCGAAATGGATGGCTTTGAGACAGCCGAGCTGATGCGCGGTAGCGCAAAGACCAGGCATGTACCCATAATCTTTGTCACTGCCATTAATAAAGACCAGGAACACATATTCAGGGGATATGAGGCAGGCGCTGTGGATTATATTTTCAAGCCTTTCAAACCACAGATACTCAAGGGAAAGGTAAAGATATTCATAGACCTCTACAATCAGAAAAAAAGGCTTGAAAATATAAATAATGGTCTGAGGGAGGCAAACAGGAAGATACTTGACCAGCAGAGGTCTGTTATAGAGGAGGAAAGATTAAAGGTGCTGCTGCAGCTTTCAGGGGCCACTGCCCATGAACTCAACCAGCCGCTCATGGGGCTCCAGGGATATATAGACCTTATAAAAAGAGAAAAGGACCCTTCCCTGATCTTGCAGTATGCCTCGAAACTTGAGGAGGCATCTGCGAGGATTTCAGGCATAATCCAGAAGATACAGACTATCCGTTATGATGAGGTGGTGCAATATTCACCCGGCACATCCATCATTGATATTGATCAGAAGATAAATATCCTAATCATTGAAGACTCAGACCATGATTATGAGGTAATCCGCGATATCTTAAAGGAAAATAAAAAAATCCATATTTACAGGGCAACAGGCATTGAAAACTCAATCAATTTCATAAAACAGAAGGGCGCTGACCTGCTGCTGCTCGATTACTATCTTACAGACGGCAATGCCTTTGATCTCCTTGAGAGGATGAAAAACGAACAGCAGGAGATCCCTGTTGTAATAATTACCGCACAGGGGAACGAGGTGATAGCATCAAAGATCATACAGGCCGGGGCATATGATTACCTGCCCAGGGACAGCCTTAACAGCAATTCACTCTCAAGGGCCATAATGAATACCCTTGAAAAATCCCAGCTCAAAAAACAGGTAAAGGAGACCTATAACAGGATGGTGGATATGTCTGTCCGTGATGCCCTTACAGGCCTCTTTAACAGAAGATATTTTATAGAGGCCCTAGATCGTGAAATTTCAAGATCCCAGAGGTATAAAACCGACCTGGTGCTGTGTATGCTGGATATTGATCATTTCAAAAACATCAATGACTGTTACGGGCACACTGCCGGGGACACGGTTCTGGCAAAGATCGGCATATTACTGAAGGAGAGCATCAGGGATAACGATATTGCCTGCCGCTATGGCGGTGAGGAGTTTGCCCTTCTGCTCCCACACACCAATATAGAAGAGGCGAGTATCATGAGTGAAAGGTTCAGGGAAAAGGTGGCCTTAAATGATTTTCAGCACGAGTCATCCCGCATGAAGATTACTGTAAGCATCGGTATTGCCCAGTATCAGAGGGGGGGAGAAGAACCCGGAAATATGTTTGTTGAACAGGCTGACAGGGCACTTTACCAGGCAAAGGAGGAGGGCAGAAACAGATCTGTAATCTTTCTTGAATGATAAAGAGATGGTTATAAAAAACTGCTATTGCCTTTGTTTATCATACCTGCCCCTTGCCATAACAGCCGCTCCAAGGGCACCTGTTATCTGGGGGTCTACTGAAAGGGAAACAAACACGATACCCAGATAATCCTCAAGCGCCTTTCTCATCCCTGCGTTTTTTGAAACACCTCCTACAAAGGCGGTATTTTGGGCAATACCAAGCCTTTTTGCCATGTTTCCAACCCTTCTGGCTATGCTCTGATGAAGTCCCGCAGCAATGTCTGTCTTTGTGTTCCCCTGGGCTACAAGGGATATGACCTCTGATTCGGCAAACACTATGCATGTGCTGTTGACAGGGCAAGGGTTTATGGATTTTTCGTAGAGGGCGCTGAATTCCTCAATATTGAGTCTCAGAGTCCTTGCCATTACCTCCAGAAAACGCCCTGTTCCGGCAGCACACCTGTCATTAAGGATAAAATCCATGATAGTGCCATCCGGTTTCAGCTTTATTGCCTTGCTGTCCTGTCCACCAATATCTATTATCCCCTCAACCCCAGGGTTTATGTGCCTGACACCTGTGGCATGGCAGGTAATCTCTGTTGCCGTGTGGTCAAAAAAATCAAGGGATATCCTTCCATATCCTGTCCCTACTGCGTATGAGATATCTTCTCTATTAGCCCCTATCATGCCCAGCACAGAGTCAAGGATAGCAACACCTGCCTTTTTGGGCTCGGCATCCGTATAGATCACTGTACTGGCAAGGATATTCTCGCTGTCTATGATAACGCATTTGGTGGTCATTGATCCGACATCAATACCGGCAAATAAATTTCTATTATCCATATAATCCCTATTCCACGCTTAACACCCTGAATGAATGGGGCTTTACAGTCAGTTCAAAGGTCTTTTCAGTTGATGGCCTGCCCCAGAAGCCTTGAATATCCTTGCCCCTGAGGGCCTCTCCTGTCTCAATATCCTTGATATTTTTACCCTTCGGGGCAACAAGCCTGATATCCGCAGGCGTATCCCCGAATGAATGCACCACAGCGGTATTGTTGTCATAGAGGAAAATGGATACCTTTGCAGGGCCGTGCAGCCGTACAAACTGGTTTTTCAAAAGGGTATCCCTTATTTTATTAAGCACCTCATCAGGCATGTCATATATATCTGCAAAATTATCCGGTATGGTGAGCACATAAAGATTTCCATCCGCATAATCGGCCCTGTGAAGAATAGGCCATCCAAGACCGTTATCAAGGGCAGAGACCTCTTCCCATGAATCATTGGTCAGGTACTGTATCTGGGGTATGATCATCTCCTTTTCGCCCTTTATAATGCCGCCCCATCCTGCCTTGAAATCCTTAACAATGGCCTTCCTGTTTGTATACTGGAGCTCAACGATCTCCTCAATGCCTTTACCCATAAGGGCGCATAAAAAGCCTGACGTGATCACAACATCCTTTCCATTAATAAGTTGACCTTTTATTTTATTAATGATCTCAGCATCAAATTTTGCTGATTCTGTAAGAAGGATTATCTTTTCACCTGAAGGAAACTCAGGATAGAGATCAATGGGGATGCCTGCCATGCCCAAAAAATTATGGAGAAAATCCTCACCGGTGGAATGATAGGGCTTATAGCCTTTAATGCCGATCGGTCTTCCAAGATACCCGATCACATTATCTATCTGCTCAAGTGCTGTTGCGGCTATGAGGGCCATATTGGCATCCTTTTTATATTTATCCCCATCCAGGTAGGGTTTTATCATTGCATCAAAATCAAAACTGGTTTCTGTGCCCTGCCATGGGCCACGGAGCTGTTTTGTGACAGGAAGCCCCATCTGCATATAATCAAACATGGTCATCTCAGGCGCCTTTGCAAGAAGCGTAAGCCATAGCTGCTCCGCATACCTGTCGGCTGTGTTGGATGCATATGTATCCACCCATCCACCGCCGTTTCTGCCAGGGGCGATATTCTCGAAATACCTGATTATCTGGTAGCTCTGGTACTCCTGGAGGTGCTGGTCTGTCATTACGCTGTCACGGGTCTCTGTGCCTGTATAGATCCCGTCGAATATCTTTGGTCCACGCTCAAGATCAAAGCCCAGCCCCTGAAAATGCTCATACCAGTTGGGATACTTGATAACCACCTTAATCTTGGGGTTAACTGCCTTTGCAGGGCCGACTATTAATGTTTTCGCTGCCTCTGCAAGAAGATCCATCCTGAACTGTGACCAGCTTTTATCACCTTTGGCGGCTATACATTTTTTACACTTGCAGCTTGTATAGAAAAAGTCATCCAGTATCAGCTCATCAAAATGGCGGGCAGTCATCTCAACAATCTGTTTCAGTTTTTTACGGTGCTCTTCATTGGTATAGCAGTAGGTCTCAAAATTGTTGGACTCGCTTACAGTTATGGTAATACCGCCTGCGGTTTTAATACCCTTTGATTTAAAGAACCTGATAATGGGCTCAAGTGCCGCTTCATCAATAACTGTCATGTCCCTGTGGGTTTCAAGGTATATCTTATCTATGTTCAGGTGCTGATCCATCTGTTCAAATGTGGTTTTAAGCCACACAGGGTCCTTCATCTTTATCACCTCAAAGACCCTTGCATATACAGAGACATCAAAGTTTTTATACCCGTCATCAGCAAGGGTAGAAAGGGAACATATTGTGACAAGTGGCAGTAAAAGCATTGTCTGTACAGTATTCATAAAAACCTCCGAATTATGGACATGAAGCCATTTTTTGATTTCTGGCAATACTATTTGGGGTGAATTCCTTTGTCAAGGATGCATATGACCCCGATAATAAAATGTAGAGACGCCCGGCCGGGCGTCTCTACCCATATATCCTTAACAATCATTGAAAAATGAAGGTGACTCAGGCCTTTTCTTTTTCCCTCCCCTGGTGGGAGGGATCAGGGAGGGGGTTATGTATGTCTCTTTTCTTCGCAGTTACTGTGGCAACATCTTATTTCACACTCTGTGTCTTGTCCCAAAAAATGATGACCACTGCTAAAAAATTGAATTTTTCAACAAACCCTATGAAAATAAAAGCGGTTCTATTACGATCTTCTGCCCTTAATCCTCTTCCATTTGTGAAAGCGCCCCACCAGGCCCTCTAAGACTAACAGCGAACACGGTCATATCTTTCGTTAAATAAAATGTAATATCCTGATCTATGTAAACTGTATGCCCGCCTTTTTCCGGTTGCGGTTCTTTAATATCATATTTTGGTTTCATTCCAAACCTTACCATATAGTACTTTTCAGACTTTTCAACTATTCCTTTACCTCCTAATGCTAACCCCAATTTAGCATTTACAATGTTTACCTTTTCAAGGGCTTGCTGGCGTTCTTTTAATTCATCTAGAATATATGTATAATTATGATTATGCATTTCTATGTAGACTTTTTCTTTCATAGGGTAAAAAGAGATGAGATTTCTTTTTTTATCAAACCTGATTGAATAGGGTATGGAGTCTTCATTATTATATTTCAGATATGCTTCACAAACATAATAGGTATAATTCATTACTCTGTTTTTCTCGCACTTATAAATAGGTTTATCATAAATCATACCAGTGACATCACAAAGCTCCTGTATCCGTGATGACATTTCTTTAACAATCTCAGAATCTATTTGAATTGTTTCAACATCGATTTTAGGAAAATCTACACCGTTTGCTTTATCCAATAAACAGGTCATAAAAATAATGGTACAGAATAATAATAGATGTTTCATATTCTCACCTTTCTTGTCGATAGTAGCCAATACAACAATATGACAAATATCCGCCAGTCCCGGCATCCTCACTTTAAATTACCCTTTATTATCTTTAACCTTTCTTTAACACCCCCGGCGCTTGTAAAGGCGTCAGGGGGTGTATTTGTTACATAATCAACGAGAGTCTCCACATCTGTCTCAGCTACACGAACACGTGTATCTGATGATGCGTAATAAATTAGCACCCTTTCATCCAGGTCTTTGATCCAGCCGTTGGTAAAGACCACATTACTTACATCCCCTACATCTGAAAAGGGGTCTGCCGTTGACTCTTAGCCGCACCCCAAAATCATAAATTAAAGACAACTAGATTCCCCATTGCTCCAGGTTAAATGATGCTCCATTTCCCGCGGCTCGTATTTAATAGGGTAAAAATGTCAACAGAAACTATTCAGATAGGAAACAGTGGATTTAGATATATTCGTCAAGTTTTTCAACAGGAGAGAAGTATCCCCACTTAATAAAATGCTTTAAAATATTGTTTCCTTTTTTAAGGGTTATTACCTTTTTATGAATAAGCTCTATAAGAATACCGATGCTTCCTGATACCCTTAACCCTTCCCTAAGTGCTAATTTCCGAGCCATCATGTCATCACTTAAAAAATCATACCTTCTATGAATAGCAACAGCGAGACAGGACGCCTCACCTGCACCAAATTTTTTATGTAAAAAATTGAACATATTTCGTTCTGTTTCATTTTCAAAATCCAGTTTGACAACCCAGGTAAAATGGACTTTTTTAAACAGACCTGCTTCAACTCCTTGTTCAAATTCATCGAGAACATATAAAGTTGAAGCCGCTGAGTCTCCGCAAAATTGCTTAAGCAAAGAAAGTTCGTCGACCAGCACAAAGTTTGACAGGACTGTATTGTCCAGCAATATCATTTACTCTTATCCTGTATCTTTCTCGCTGAAACAGTTTCTGCAAGTATTTCTTCATTGGATGAAATACCAATTTTTACTGGAATACCCATGGATAAAAAGCGTTCTCTCAATTTGACAGGATGAATTTTCAATAATTCAGCGGTCTTGCTGAAATTAATGTCTCCATCCATATAGGCGCCAATAATCAGCTTTTCATTTAGTGCAATCTCTCTTTCCAGAAACATTTGAATAGCACCATCAACTACATCCGGTTCGAGTTCTCGTAATTTTTCAAGTTGTTTCAATTGCCACATATAAACCCTCTTTTATAAAATAAACGAGTTGATTATATTACCTATGGTTTATAACGTCAATCGAACAGATCATGAAAATTTAATATGGGTATATTAAAAGGGAAACTAGAGGACATCCTAAAATTTCCTTCTTAATTTTCAAGAAAGTAATAAATTTCTTATGATATAGATTCTCCCTTTTATTCAGAAAATTCAATAGCAGCACGGCTCAACTCGGCATAGGAGATGCTCAGTTCTCTGATAGGCCGTAAGCTTTACCTTAAATTACCTTTTATTATCTTCATTCTTTCTTTTACACTGCCGGCGCTTGTAAGGACGTCAGGGGGTGTGTTAACCGCACAATCTACAAGGGTGTCCACATCTGTCTCTGCCACATGGACACGTGTATCTGATGATGCATAATATATCAGGACCCTTCCGTCAGGGTCTTTGATCCAGCCATTCGAAAACACCACATTACTTACATCCCCTACCCGCTCTTCATCCTGCGGGGCAATCAGGTAACCGCCCGGGGTATATGTTTGTACCCACGGTCTATTGAGCTCTGTCATAAAGAGATAAAGCACATAACGAAGACCCGCAGCAGTTCCCCGCACACCATGTGCCAGGTGTAACCAGCCCTTGTCTGTCTTTATAGGCGCTGGCCCCTGCCCGTTCTTTGCCTCCTTGATTGTGTGGTAGATGCGTTCATCTATAATGAATTCCTCATCGATAGAGGCATTTTCTATGGATGTGGAGAGTCCCCACCCTATTCCGCTCCCTGAACCTGCCTCAATAAAACCATCCTGTGGCCTTGTGTAAAAGGCATATTTGCCATCTAAAAATTCAGGATGCAGCACCACGTTTCTCTGCTGGTTAGAAACGGTTTTCAGGTCTTTTAACCTTACCCATATTATAAGATCTTTTGTCCGTGCAATGACTGCCTTTGCAATCGCTGATGAAAGGTCATGGGGCGCTGCATCAGGATCTTTGCGCTCCGTGCAGAATACACCGTATATCCACCCGTCTTCATGTTGTGTAAGCCTCATGTCATACACATTAACATCGGGGTCATCCGTCTCAGGCATTAATACGGGTTCAGGCCAGAATTGAAAGTTATTGATTCCATCAGGGCTCTCAGCCACAGCAAAAAATGATTTTCTATCCCACCCTTCAACCCGTACCACAAGGCAGTATTTTCCATTATGGAATATTACACCGGGATTAAATGCGGAGTTGATGCCCATGCGCTCTAATAACCTCGGGTTGCAGTCAGGGTTAAGGTCAAAACGCCATTCAAGGGGGATATGCTCTGCTGTTATTACCGGGTATTTATACCTCCGGTAAATCCCATGTATGCTGAACAGGGGTTCATTTTTCTGCTCAAGGATTTTTTCATGATACCCCTGAATCTGGCTCAATCTATCATCAAAATATGATTTCATTTTTCATCCTTCACAGGGTTGCCCTTCATGCCTGCCAGCATTGGCGTCAAATTTACAAAAATATCGTAACGAAAAATCATTTCTCACACAAAGTCACAAAGCTCACAAAGTCAAGAACCAAAAAAAATATTATGTAAAAAGCATTTGATTCTCTTAGTGTTCTTTGCGCCTCTGTGTGAGATATTGTTTTAGGCTTTTGCTTTTCGCCTTAGCCTGACAACAATTTTCCTGCCCGGGAATGCCAGATAAATATTATTTTTTAACCTTTAATCAACCTGTTTAGCCTTCCCGCTATCTCAAGGCATGCCCTGCTGTTGTGATAGGGGCCTTTCCATTCCGAGATCTTGAACTCCTTCTCATCCACCTTTTCATCATGAAGCCTTTTATAAAACCACTCACCATTTTCTGTATCAATAAGATTTGCCTGAATATATTGCCACACATCCTTCATGGCCCTGAAGAACTTATCATCTCCAGTAAGCTCATATGCATTAAGAAAACCTACCATTGCCTCTGCCTGCACCCACCAGTGTTTTTCCATATTCATGGTACCATCAGGGTGTATTTCATAGACGAGGCTTCCATCATGATCCAGGCATCGGTCAAGTACAGCGGTTGCCTGAAGAACAGCAATCTTTTTAAACTCATTTTTAAGTTCAAGATCATTAATGAGTTCTGCTGATTCCCACAAAAGCCAGCTACCCTCTATGTCATGCCCTGACGAGACCTGTCCGCTTTTTATCTGCCACGCCTCATCAAAAAAAAGGTTAAAGTGCCCTGTATCAGGATTAATTATATGATCCCTAAATATTTTTAACAGGTTTACAATCTGTTCCTTAAGGGTCGGACCCCTCCACACACGCAGGAGATTTGTATATGCCTCAAGGATGTGCAGATGTGCATTCATGGATTTCTTTTCATTCATGTCAATGGCGCTTAGCCGCATATCCTCTGCGACACCCCAGTCCCTTAAGGCTGCCTCAAAATATCCGCCATTCTCTTTATCAAGAAAATGCCTTTCAATTAGATTAAATACCCCGACAGCACTGTCAAGCGCAGCCCTTTTACCTGTAACTCTGTAGTAGGAGGCAAGGGCATAAATCATAAAGGCATGGCCATATGCCTTTTTTTTGTCATCAAGAGGGACACCCTGACTGTCTAAAAGCCAATAGACACCGCCGAACTCCCTGTCATAGAAATATTCCAGGAGGTACTCATAGGCACGGTCGGCCATCTTAAGATATTCCATGTTACCAAATGCGGAATAGGCCTCTGAAAAGGTCCAGAGTATCCTGGTGTTAAGGATAAGGGATTTAGGCGCATCAGGTATGGCATTGCCAAGGTTATCCACCCTGCCATAAAATCCACCATTTTTATTATCAACGCTGAACTTAAGCCAGAAGGGGAGTATCCCATGCCCGATTTCATCTATAAACTCCTTTATCAGGCACCTGCACTCCTCTTTTTTTTCATTGTCTGATATTTTTTCCATTACGGACCTACATTCGTATGGGCTATATGCATAGGGCACTTCCATGTGATCTTAAGATATTTTGCATCAAGCCCCTGCTGTTTGTAACTGTACCTTACCGGTTTGAAATACCCGTATGCCTTGTCTTCAACAAAATAATTTTGTGATGTGATTGTGAGCCCAGTGTAATTGATACTATCTTTGCTAACCTCTATTTTGGGGGCGCTCACCTCTTCAGGGAAAAAACAGTCTACCTGAAACTGATCAAATGGGTCATTGAGATAATATACTATAAATGCATCCTTTTCCCCTGAAAGGCGATAGATATCCTCCTTTGCCTGCCTGGAATTTTTAACTGTAAACTCTAATTTTCCGCCACTAGTGAAAATTTGAGCCTTACGCATCATGGGGTCAGATATGATCTCACCAATACCATTTACAGGCCCATTAGCCACTGACCATTCTGATTCGCCTGCGGAATTTATTGCCCTTACACGGTATTCATAACTCTTACCGGGTATGGTTTCTTTATCTGTATAAAGCGGGCGGTATGCCTCCTCTGCATCCGATAACCCTGCTTCAAGGGTAGTCCACACACCCTTTGGCAGCTCCCTTCTCTGGATATCATATCCTGATGCCCCTGTGCTACCCTGCCAGTTGATGGAAGCTGGAGAGGTAATGGCAATAAATACCGGCACCTTTGGAGGATGTATGGGTGGCAGCTTTTCACCCCTGATCTCAAATGCCTTTTTACGCATCATCTTCATGACATTCTTTTCATCATAGTCTTTACCTGAATCAAAACCGGGCCAGTGAAATGCCTTATACAAGCCAAGGCCAAGCATCTCAGAATGCCAGTAAAATCCGCCGTCACGGCTGTGAAAACGCAGGCTCCATGAAAGCCCTCCTGATGCGCCGGAATCGATTATGGCCTGGATAGCAGCCTCAAGGCCTGCTGTGCTTATAAAACCAAACTCACCAACAAAATAGGGCTTTTTGTCCCTTGCCATATCCATGTTTGACTGGATATTCCTTGCCATCAGTCCGGGGTCCTGCTCATAATGGTGCGTGGTGACAAGGCTGATATTGGGGTCAGTAAGGGATGACTCCCTTAAGATGTTTGAGTGAAAGCCATCTATTATGAGGTGATTTTTATCAAGGCTCTTTATGTATGCCGCAATATCAGCGACCCACTCCGGTGTGCTTGTGAGTTCATTACCTGTCTCCCATGCAAGGATGGCCATGTCATCACGGTATTTTACACCTGTTACTGTGTTTGTGCGGTTGACAATAAAACTTATGGTCTTTTTAAAATCCTCTCTGAGTTCAGGGTCAGTCCAGAAATCATCCTTCAGCTTTCCCCTGAAGCCTGCATATTCCTCCCGGCCACCCATCCATGGCCAGTTATCCATAAGAGGTATTATCACCCTGATCCCATGTTTTGAGGCGATTGCCAGCATGTTGTCAAGTGCCTGAAACGTCTCTTCATTAAACTCGTTAGGCGCAAGCACATGCTTCGGGGTGCCAGGGAGATCATCAGGCCTTCTTACTGTTATAGCGTAGATCCTCACTGCCTGCCCGCCCATCTGGGCAACGGTCTCAAGGGCATCGTTAAGTTCATAAATATCAGGTAACCGCCAGGGGTTCATCTCACTGAATAGCATCTGGTCTTCTATCATGTGGAGGTTAGGGATATTAAAGGAGAGAAACCTGTACTCCCTGTCACCATCCATGAGCCGGTCTCCTTCGGCTCTGACGAAATTGTTAAAACCGGCCTCAGCACTGTTCACAGATAAAAAGAGAAAAATAAGAGTAAAGAGATATAGGATTATCCTTTTATTAATCATTATTGAGCCTCTCATACCAGTTTTTCTTTAAAAAGATGGAGGTCACAATCATCACAATAATGGCGATGATCATCCATTTAAATGACTTCATCACAAGAAGTATGGGTACAAAGACAAAGGTCATCTGCCAGATTATCCCCACAAGGACATTCAGCAGATCCCTTCCTGCGCTTATCTCCGAGGCAAAGGATGAATCTATCTTCATTGCCTTTTCCCTTATCGGCCCCCAGAAACCCCATGGCCTTACTGTTGTATAGAATCTTATCAGCACCTCTTCATTATCCTTTTCTGTTAAAAGGCTCCCTGCAACAGAGGCAACCGCTGATGCCCCCATGATATATGGAAAGGCATACAGGGGGTCCATACCCGGGAATAGAACCGGGCAGACCAGGGCAGACACAATGCCGAAGAGCATACCCCAGAAATAGCCATAGCCGTTAAGCCGCCACCAGTGCCATTTCAGGATATTCGGCATTGCAAACCCGCCGCCCAGGCCTGAGACAAGCCACTGCATGATAGAGTGTATGGATGTGGCATAGGCCCCAAAGGTAACACCCACAATCACTATGACGATGGAGGCAATATAGCTCATTCGTATAATGCTTTTATTGTCTGCATCAGGGTTAATATATCTCTTGTAAATATCATTAACGATATAGGCTGCACCGGAGTTTACTGTTGAATCAAATGTAGACATGAACGCTGCAAGGAGCCCTGCTATTGCCAGCCCCATGATACCCACAGGGACATAATTGGTTATCACATAGGGCATGATCTTTTCAAAATCGAGAGCTGTGCCCATGTCCCTGAGTTCACCGCTGAAAAAGACAAGCCCCAGCAGAGTGAGACCTGTTATCATAAGCCAGCGCGGGAACAGGGCAACCGAGACTAGCCCGCTCATCAGGGCCGCCTCTCTGGGTGATTTTGCTGCAAGCACCCGCTGCATGTCATAATTGGGAGCTGTGCCTGCCATGCTGTTCAGTATCCCCTTGAAGATGATCATCATCATGACAAAGGTAAAGAGGCTGTACCCGTCCGAGGCAATCTTGCCATTAACCGCAGGGATAAGATTGCCCCAGTCCATGTTAAGGCGCCATCCGAATGCAAGGGAGGTCCAGCCCTCCGGGATAACCGCATTGAGCATCTCAGGGCTTATCTTATTCATTGCTATAACCGCAAGGGCAATAGAAACCACTGCCATTATCAGAAACTGGATGAAGTCTGTGAGTACAACGCTGTACATACCTCCCAGGATCACATATATGGTGGTGACAGACATGATCATGATTGCATAGGTGTTGTGAGAAAACCCCCACGGTAACACAACAGAGAAAAATCTGCCCACCCCCTGAAATGAATAGATGAGAAACCCTGTTACAGAGATGATGGCAAACAGTGTTACAATCAGGCGGCTCAGCTCAGCGCCGCGGCCTGTACCAAAACGTGTGCCTATCCATTCGGCGCCTGTAAGGACGTTTGATCGTCTTATCCAGCGCGATAGATATATCATGAGAAATATCTGGTTGAATGTGGGCCAGAGCCATGGAAGCAGGGTCCCCTTGAAGCCGTAGACAAAGAGGATTGTTACAAGCCACATGGTTCCTGTTATATCAAACATGGAACTCGCATTGGATAGGCCAAGTAGATACCAAGGCATATTTCTGCCGCCGAGAAAGTAGCTGGTTATGCCTTCGCTCGCCTTTTTCCGGATCAACACTCCAATGACAATCACTATTACCAGGTAACCAATTATTATTCCAATATCGATCGCATGAAGATTCATATACAAGTCTCCCCTTTAATTATTTTTCTACAAATCCACCAAAGTACTTAATGCACACATCCCGCCATTCCCTTGCATTTTCAAGTTGCATGGCAAGCCTTTCAGCTACATGATCAAAGCGCTCCTGGTCAATCTTCCCTTTAAGCGAGGCCCAATCCTGCTGCATGACAATTACCTCATCAACACCCCTGTTATAGCGGAAATCTATCTCTTCCCATAGAGTTCGTCCTGATGACATGGGGAATGTCCAGGGCAGGTGGTGAAACCATAAGAGATATTTCTCAGGGCATGTTTGGGGCAAATCCCACATGGTTTTAAGGGGCTCAGCATACTGTCCTGTCCCTTTTGTGCCTGTTGAACTCCTGTTAAACCCTATGCCGTTCTGATCCGCCTTGTGGTAATAGGTGGAACTCCAGTCATCCCTGATGGGGTTCACATGATCAGGCCCTGGCCCGTAGTGGTGGCCTTCGGCCATTAGGTGATGCAGCCCAAGCGGGGTCATGTAATCAACGCATGCCTCCCAGGCGCCTGCCATGATTTTTGCGATTGTATTGACAACACCCGGGTCATTTGACCATGTCATCCTGATCCATTCATCTGCAATGTCAGCGGATGTGAGGTATGGGTTCCATGCAAGCCTGCCATATGCATACCAGTTTGCCTGTGAAAAATGGTGGCCTGACCAGTTTCTGTCTGAACCTATACCTGATACTCCCGCTATGCCTGAAAGGGTGTGCCCTTCTGTTGAACCATCAACTATTTTCGCAACGGTTGTATCTTTCCCCTTTGCATAGGTGTCAGAATCAAGCACCTCCTTCCACTGCGGCGCAAGATAAACAAGGTGCCTTGCCTGGCCTGTGTATTCCTGTGTTATCTGGAGCTCCATCATCAGGGGTGTTTTGGGCATGGCCCCGAAGAGCGGGTTAAAGGGTTCCCTTGGCTGAAAGTCCACAGGGCCGTTCTTGGTCTGAACAAGGACATTATCATTAAACTTGCCATCAAGCGGCACAAACTCAAGATAGGCGCACTTTGTGCGGTCAGAGTCAATGGAAAGGTCATAGACAAATGAGCGCCACATGACTATGCCGCCATATGGTGCAAGGGCCTTAGCAAGCATGTTTGCCCCATCCGCATGGGTGCGCCCGTATTTCTGCGGGCCGGGCTGGCCTTCGGAATATGCCTTTACCAGGAAACCGCCAAAATCGGGGATCTTTTTATATATCTCGCCGGCCTTTTCCTGCCACCATTTTTGAACACCAGGGTCAAGCGGGTCGGATGTTGTTAACCCCCCTATCTCAACAGGTGCTGAAAATTTAACGCTGAAGTATACATGTATCCCGTATGGGCGCAGCACATCAGCAATTTTAGCGGCCTTTTTAATGTATTTATCAGTCAATATCTCAGCCTGACTATTTACATTATTCAGGGCTGTGCCATTAATACCAATTGATGCATTTGCACGCGCATAGTCTTTGTACCTTTTATCCACCTTTTCAGGCAGCTCATCCCATTTCCAGATGGAATTGCCTGCATAACCCCGCTCAACACTCCCATTAAGGTTATCCCAGTGGTTTAGGAGCCTCCTCTGAACACGGGGTGCCTCGGTGATGGACAATCTGTCGATTGGCTTCCTGGTCTGTATGAGCCGCAAAAAATGGAATGCCCCGTATAAAACCCCCACTGGCCTGTTTGCGGCTATTAATGTTACAGGATGGTTATCATGTACAATTGACCTTATAATATAGCCTTCATCACCCATGAGCCTTATATCTGTCCGGCTGACCAATCGCCTGATAATTGAAGAGCCTTCAGGGGTGCCGATAATAATCGCACCGCCCTTTAAACCCCTCTCTTTGACACTGATTTTTTCTCCGAGCATGCCATTTAACCCCTCCATTAACTCATCCTTTGCAGCGGTTATAGCAGGGGCCTTTTCCTCAATAATCAACTGGGTTGTATGCCCTTTATATTGTGCGACAAGCTCATGTTCCGTGATCCTGTCATACCTCAGCCAGAGCCTGTAGCCATCCTTCGCCGCAGCATTGGCAGCAATAAATGATACCAGTGCCAAAACAATTAAGCCGACCTTTTTCGAATATACCTTCATATGGTTTGTTCCTTTTTTAACCTGCCAAGTTAATCATGTTATTACGGAGGGACAGGGTCATTTAAAAAAAGACCCTGAGACAATAATACCACTTTGACAAGATGATATTGGTTGCACATAATATTGTCGCTATCACCTGTTGTCAAGATTCTGATATTTTTCTGTTTTTATTAATTGTATTTATGAATGTAAAAGGCCATATTTCAGGCTTATGATGGCATGATAATGCAGGTATTGATTAAAATGTACCACTGTTTTTCAATGATGCAAGTGCCTTTTTATAAAAGCTCTTTTTGTTTTCATCCATGGCATATTTTATTGCCTGGTTGATACTTGCCTCCGCCTTTTTCATGTTTCCGCTCTTAAGATAGGCAAGGGCAATGCCATAATAAAACAGGTGCTCATCCTTTTTTAAGCGGATCGCCTCCCTGAAAAACCCAACCGATTTTTCATAAAATGCATCCTGATATGCGCTCTTTCCCGCTGCATAATGGTAATAGGGGTTTTTATTCCTGAAGGATTCCACCTGCTCTTTATAAAAAGCAGCATTCTCCATATCACCCTTGGCATCATACAGGTGCGCGAGGTTATTCATTATGGATAAAAGGCTGGTATCCCTTGGTCCGCGGGTCACTGTAAGCCCGTGGAGATATGCTGCCTCTGCCGCCTCAAGCTGGTTGTTTCTTTTGTACACCACCCCGAGGTTAGACCATGCATAACTGAGGCCGGGATCAACCTTGATCGCCTTGATAAAATAGCTATATGCATCCTTTGGATTACCCTCAGCAAGGTGCTTACTTCCGATATTATTATAATACTGCGCAAAGGCACGGCTGTCTGATATTGCCTCATTCCAATATGCGCTGATCCTGGAATTTTCAGGGGTAAGATCTGAGGGTGAAAAAAAATACCTGACAGAATCCTCAACTGTCACCAGTCTTTCTTTATCGTCGACCATTCTGAGCTGGATCATCTGGGTAAAGATAAATCGGATATCAACAGAGGCCCCAATGTGTTTTGTAAAAAACAGTGTTTCCCCATCCCTTGACCAGTTGGGCAATGTAGGTACTTCCAAAAACCTTGATGGCAGTCCTGCATACCTGGCAGCCGCAACAAACAGGTTACTGAATGAAAGACAGTTTCCAGTGCCTGTATCAAAGGTCTGCTGTGCTGTCTTTACACCGTACAGGTCACTTGTAGTGTCATACTTCACTACCTTTGAAAGTCCCTCTGCAAGTTTAACAAGGCGTCTCTCCTGATCCCTGATTCCACCTGTCTTTTCATCAATGAACCTTTTTATCTCATCGTTGATTGCGAGTATATCAACATCAGGTATGGTCTCAGTAACAGATTGAGGTGATATGAATGATCCGTCTTCCATTTCATAAGCAGGAAACAGCTTTATACTTAGAGGATCACCCTTTTTTACAGGTATGGTTGAACAGCCGGAATTTAAAAAGATAAAAAGAAAAATAATAAAAAAGAGTAACCATGTCCCAGCCAATTGGATTGGTGGAGAGCCTTTGTTTAATATCTTGATATCCTTTAAATATTTCAAAATCATTTTAATCCCCTTCTAAAAACCTCTGAACTTTTAAAGACGAAATATTTTCCATAAAATAATGCCTTTTTTTGCTGTTTCAATATGATTGGAGAAAAAGGGTGAAGGGTGGGTGCTTAAAACTTTAGAATAAGAATCATAAAAACAGTTAACCACGAAACACACGAAATACACGAAAAATTATTAATCTTTTTCTTTTTGTTTTTTCTTTCGTGCATTTAGTGTGTTTCGCCTGTCCCGCCTTAGCTTCAAGCGACGGCGAAAGCTTTAGCCGCGATGGTTGGCGACGGCGGATGGTTAAATAAACTTCTTTCGATTTTTAGTCTTTCGCGATCAATGGATATAGAAGTTGCACATAAAAATATCAATTGAGATATTCCTATCAGCATTTGCCTCTTTACCCCTGATCACAATAGGGCAGTGATGCCGGGTTTTTCACACCTCTTCTAAACATCAGCCCGGCAAACAACAAATATAATGCAGGGATGAGCAGCAGGGAGTCACGGGCAATGGTATGGGGAGATATGGGGTCATCAAAGCTGAAGCATCCGCAATCAGCCTCTATCCCCCGAAGATAGGTAATAATGAGTATAACTGTAAAAAACAGGAGTAGCAGGCTAGCAGCCCCTGCCAGATATTTTATCTTTCGCCTGAAACCAATCAGGAGCGCAAGGCCGAGCCCCATCTCCACCCAGGGGAAAAAGCGCGCCATAGCAGGGATATATGCATTCGGAAAGAGATCATAGCCATAAAGCACCGCCTCGAACAAAAGCGGGCTATCCCATTTGATATAGCCGCTATACAAAAAGATACCGGAAAGGATAAAGCGGGAGAGCCAGTGCAGGAGGCAGGGGATATGGATACAGACTTTATACTGATGAAGACATGGGAAAAGCCATTGTATAATGCGTACAATCATGATCTGTAATATAGATATAATATTGCCCAAATGGATACGACTAAGGATGGGATGATATCTGAATATATGCCTCATCCTTATTACTCAAACAATCAAAAGGCTTTCACTTTGTAAGAGTGAAAGCCTTTTGATCTATAAATCTATTTTGCCTTGAGCAGCGTGAGCCCTTCCAGCCACTTGGCTACTGTCAGGAACCTGCCGTCACGGGAGATAAAGGGTTTACCTAATTTAGCAGGCACAGCCTCCTCTTTCCAGCTCTTACCGCCATCAGCAGTACGCAGGGCGATCATGCTGGCCTTACCGGAAAGGCCTAAAACAACCAGGCCGTTATTGGCGTCTGTAAAACGTATAGCAGCCTCTGGGGTCTCGTTGATCCATCCGCCGCTGCCAAACCCCTGAATAACAGGGTCTTTAAGCCCAAGGGGACATGATGTCCAGCTCTTGCCGCCATCCTGGGTAACGTACAGGATGCCGCTCTTATCTAACAGGTAACCGTCTGCAGGGGTGCGGAGTGAAACTGCGGCTACAGCAGTAACACCGTTGGGCAGAGCCATATCTGTCCATGTTGCGCCGCCATCTGTGGTCATCTTGAATTTTACACCTGAACCGACCCATCCTGTTTTCTCATCTGCAAATGCCAGTATGCTTGCCATACCGCCCACATCCTTTGAAATGACCTTCCAGTTTTTCCCGCCGTCTGTGGTCAGGCTGGTTCCACTGATACATGATTGCCAGATAATGTTGACATCCACAACATCCACGGAGAACATGCAGCCCCCGGTCTTGGCCATTGTCCATGTCTTGCCGCCATCCAGGGTATAGTGCTGCGCCCCATCGTCTCCAGCCCCGCCCCATACACCAAAGTTTTCATCATGAAAGGCAGCCATACGTACCTTAATCCCTTCAATAGCCTTGGGAATTACCACCTCCCACTGCCCCTGAGCGGATGCTAAACTAACACCAATGGAAAGAATTGAGATCAATACGCCCGACAAAATGGCTGATTTAACATGTTTCATCTTTTTTACCCTCCTGATAAAATTTAAATTAATAAAAACCTTTTTATTGCGGAATTATTCCCTAACAATGTGCTATTCCATCTCTTATATGGCATTGCACCTCCAAAACAAAGGTCTTATTACCATATTCACAAGATATTTAAAATATTTTTCGGAAATATTCTGGTTCATGCAGCCAGAGGCAGAAAAGGTTAGAACCCCACTCAAACGTCAGAATTTTAACCTTTCTTGTGCCCTGCAAACGGTGGGAATTAAATCATTAACAGCCTGAACAGGAGCTGCATCCCTCTCCCTTTGGCAGACTCGATGATATTGAAAAGCCGGAGCCCCTGTCGCTCTCAATAAAGTCAATGCTTATTGGCCTGGCCTTATCCAGCAGATCCTTGTCTATAAGATAGTTGACTCCATTCTCCTTAATAACCTCATCATTTTCTTCAGGTTCATCAAGCCCCATTCCCAGAGAAGGGCCGGAACAGCCCCCTTCTGACAAAAAAAGCCTTATGTATGAGGGCTCTTTCTGTGCCTTTAAAAATGCTGTTATCTTTTCGTTTGCCTTTGCTGTTACTGTTAACATTTTATTCTCCTGATCATTTAACTGGCAGCCAAAATGGCCCTTTTTACCATTACCCTGGCTATCTGCACCTTGAATTTTGTCGCATTAAGCGGCCTTGCATCAGCAACCGCTGCTGTACCTGCCTCTTCTGCAATCTTTTCACTGATCTTTTTTCCTTTAATAACCTCTTCCGCCTTTATTGCCCTGTATGGTTTTGGTGCAACAGCATTGAGGCATACCCTGGGGTTTTTCCCGGTCATAACCGCACAGTTTACAATTGGGAAATCTATGGATTTCCTTAATGCAAACTTGATAAAGGCACTTTTTGCGCCTTTAGGAGGCGCAGGTATCTGAATCTCGGTGATGACTTCATCCTTTTCAAGCACGGTATTTCCTGGCTGTTTTACATCAAAGAAATTTTCCGCCTCGATTTGCCTTCTGTCTGTAACAACCTTTGCGTTAAGGGCAATCAGCGCTGGCGCAGTATCGCTCGGATGCACTGCAATACAGCCACCTACCGCCCCGAATATGGAGTGGTACCTGTTATCGCCTGTCATTGCAAAGCATGTGTTTCCACCCTTGCGCTTGCAGTCAAAGCGGTTTTCAGGCTTTCTGAAATACCAGCATCGGTGGAGTTGAGCAATATTGCCGGCTATGGTGCCCATGTCACGTATATGAGGCGTTGCAACACGTGATGCCGCCTGTGCCAGTGCAGTGTATTTTTTCTGGATGTTTGGATCAGCAGCAATATCGGCCAGGTGCGTAGCCGCCCCTATCTTAAGTACGCCCCCCTCTTCCTTTATATAATCCATGCCGGGAACAGTCTTGAGATTAATTACTGTAGAGGGATAGTCCCTCAGGATATTATCCTTAAGTGTGCCAACAAGATCAGTCCCTCCGGCTATCAGTGTTGTCTTGCCATCAGCAAGGGCTGTTTTGATCTCTGCAATTGATGTTGCATTTGTATGATTAAATGGTCTCATTTTTTCTCCTTTATGTCGTTAGGTCTTTAGGCTTTAGTCTTTAGGCTATAGGCTTAAACCATAAACCTCAGACCTCAAACCGTTTTTAAATTTTCCCAAGCGCCTTAAGCACCTTGTCAGGTGTGGCAGGCGGATCCACCCATTTGCCAATCGCATTGTAAATAGCGCAGATTATAAGATGCGTATTTGCCATTGAATGGCTGATACCGTTAGCACCGTATACACCGTTTCCGGCGCGGGTTTCTATTAATTCAGGCTCCTTAACATCAGTTACATCCAGCATACCCGCTTTCTTGTACTCAATATAGTTATGGTTAAGTTTTACACCTGTTTTTGGATCGTAGAAATAGTCCTCATAGAGCTGGCATCCTTGGCTGAAGATCGCAACCTGGTTAAGCTGACTTTCAAGGGAGGTAAGCCTTATTACCTTGCCGGAGTCAACAGCCGCTTCGTATCTCAAGACTTCTACTACCCCGGTTTCTTCATCCACTGCTACTTCACAATAAAGGGTATTTAAAAGATCATACTTGCTTGGCCATAAAGGATTTGGCGCACAGCCCGCAAATGTCGCGTATACATTTGACGTAAGGCTCTTAAGCGGAACACCCTTTGAGTTATCTGACTTAAGCACTATCATACCGTCTATTATATCAAGATCTTCAGGCTTTTTACCTTTTAATGGGTTTGGAGCGGCCTTTTTGGGCGGGCCAAATCCGAATCCTCCCATTGCCGGTTTTTCGGCCTCGGCAATAGCTGCCTCAAAGATTTCCTTTCTTAATTTGTGAGCGCATTGTTTTAAAACCCAGCCGGTATTTACAAGTCCGTCTGCCCCTCCGCTTATGGAGACAAACATTGCATTGGGATCATAATCAATGCTGATATCCTCGAACCTGAGGCCGAGTTCTTCAGCAGCGATCATTGTAACCCCTTCAACTGAAAATACCCCTGCATGAGGTCCCTGAATAGGCAAATGAACTACACCGTCCCTGAGTTCCAGTACGGCATGAAAATCCGAACCCATTGAGTGTCTCGGGCACATCTGGTAACGGAAACCGGCACCGTGGAGCCTTCCGTCTTTAAGCCTCTTTGCACCGTTTTTATGCCACTTCCAGTTCATCATCTTCTTTCCGGCTTCGATACACGCGTCAAAGCTTGGAACAGGCCTGTTGTCATCCTGACCGTCAGGACCGTGAAGATTGATTCTTGCGATATCAATGGGGTCTTTTCCGAGTTTTTCGGCTATGGCATGTATTGCCATTGTGACAGCGTCCCAGTTAAAGGGACAGAACTGTGAGCTGAAGGCCATAAGACCGCGATTGCTGTCTACAATATCCATGTTCTGTCTTATATTCTTACATTTTGTGCCAATGTACGGACTGTAGCCCTGGTCGCCCGAGGTACCGAAGAATGAATTGCCCGGGGTCCCGCCATCAGCTATGGAGAAGTCATCAAATGCGGTAATTGTACCGTCTTTTTTAAAGCCGACCTTCAGGTGCATAAAACGCTGGGAGACCATAAAGTCAAAGGTATCCTTGCGCTCATTTATACAGCGGACAGGTCTTCTGACTCTCTTTGAAAGAAAGGGAGTGATTTTCTGTGATCTTCGTATTGTCCAGTCACAGTATTTACCGCCCTGGAAGAGACCTTCCTGTACTGTTTTTTCAGGCGGC
>JAFGFM010000032.1 GCA_016931115.1 Deltaproteobacteria bacterium
TTCCCCAGACCGGACCGGGGATATACTGAATTCGGATGCCCGGCATGCCGTAGTTATAGGCTACCTCTACTTCCTGTGGAGCGAATTCGCTCAGGAGTACAGGCACTGAAGGTTTTTGTAATTTGGATTCCAAGTCGATTGCGAGGCGAACTGCCCCGGGAGCGCACACACTTCAATGCCCCACCCCGAGAATCACGGCGTCTGCTTTCTCTTTGATCTCCGCCATCACGTTCTGAGGAATGTTGTCCATCCCTGCACGAGACATCACCATGTTAGTTTTCGGATAGTTGTCCTTGAACCAGTTGCCTATCTCTTCCAGAAGGCGTCCAGAATTTGGAAAGCCGGTATTAATCAGGTAGATTGTTTTGCCGTCCAGGGTGTCCAGACGCGGGGCCATCTGCTTTACTTCGATTGGCGGGGGGGTCCCCAAGGGGTTAAGCACCGTTATTACGGGCTCCTTTTCGGTTGCTGCGAGCGCACCTGACGGGATGTTAATGCTGAAAAACATTCCGAGGCAGATGGCTGCAATTAACATTTTACGTAATTTCATGCCTGATTCCTCCAATAAAAAAGTTTATTTACATTACCTTCTTCGGGTCATGAGATTTCAATATCTCTAACCCTTTTTTAGGACAAAAATATTTGAGAGGTATAATATTGTTGTAGCTGCTATTTGTCAAGCAAGGAAGCATTATGGGCCATTAATAATAATTTGGAACTAAAAATTAATTTTATTGCCTCGATTATGCAGGTTTTAGTGATAAAATGGCTTAATAAAAACCTGATAAATTAATGCATTTTATTTGTAGAGGCATGCCCACCGATATTCGTAGAGACAAGGCATGCCTTGTCTCTACAGTAGCTGCCAGAATCGGATATTTTTATTTCCTGATTTTCGAAATAAAATAATTATGCGCCCCAGTTAACCCCGACATTGCTCAGGGCTGCGCCGGAGACATCAACAACAGATGCGCCACCGTCTACCAGTATGGTGGCGGCTGTCATAAATGATGACTCATCACCAGCCAGAAAATTACATATGCCGCACATCTCTTCGGGTTTTGCCACCCTTCTAAGGGGCAGGGGTTTTGACATAACCGCAAATGCGCCGTCCAGGTCTGTGTTCATGGCCTTTGCAAGCCCCTGGAGTGAATCTTCAAGCATCTTTGTCCTGGTTGCGCCAGGGCATACAACATTTACCCTGATCTTCTGCGGGCCGTAATCAAGGGCAACCTGTTTGGTAAGCATGATAAGGCCAGCCTTTGTTGTGCAGTAGGGTGCCATGCCCGGCAATGCAACTGTCCCGCCAAGTGATGCAATGTTAATAATGGAACCGCCGCCGTTTGCTATCATGTGAGGAATAACCTTTTTCATGGTTAAAAATGGGCCTGTCAGGTTGGTATCCATAACCTCCTGCCAAATTTTGGGGTCAAGGTCTACAACCGTTCCACCCGGGTCAATACCTGCATTATTAACGAGGACATCGATCCTGCCGCCAAATTTAATGGTTGCATCCATCATCCTCTGGATGTCATCAAGGCTTGTTACACTCCCAGCGCATATTGTTATTTGATCCTTTGGGAAACCTGCTGCAACCTTTTCAAGTTTATCCTTGCTTCTGCCTGTTATACAGACCTTTGCGCCCTCTTTGATTAATCCACCGGCTATTGCCGTTCCGATACCGGAACCTCCTCCAGTTACTAGTGCGGTTTTACCTTTGAGTTTCATTATATTGCCTCCTTTTAAGATTATGCCCGGTGATTAAAATACCCCGGACGTGGTTACAGGGTAATTACCTGCAGATTGGAAATCTGGGCCTACACTAAACCCAAATGATTCAAAATTCAAGATTCAAAGTTCAAGATTCAAAATTCAAGGAAAAGACTAAGAATCCTTAATGTCAGTAAGTATCTTTGCAGAGATCTTTGGCGCATATCTCGGCCTGAATTGTCTCGCCACAGAGAGCATGCTGAATGAAAAGTGATACAACTCCTGAAGTGCATGCGCCCTCTCTTCTATGCCCTTTTTAACAATATCAGGGGCATCAGGCGCAGGTGATATAAAGACCGCATTCTGTGCGATGCCGCCCATAAAGAGATAACACCTTTTAAATACCCGCCTGTAGGTCTTGAGCATTGAATGGAAGAGCCTGTTATCTATAAGCACATTTGCTGCCACTACACCCTTTGTGTCAAGCACCTGTATAACCTCCTTTAAAAACTCCTTTGTAATGAGGTGCACGGGTATCGAATTGCTGTTGAATGCATCCAGAATCACCATATCATATCTTTTACCTGAGGTATCATGAGCCCTGTTTTGTATAAAGGAACGGCCGTCTCCAATATGGATCTTTATCAGTTTGCCGGGGGTGAACATAAAAAAACGTTCAGCCACCTCAACCACATCAGGGTCTATATCCACCACATCGATCTGTGCATCAGGGATATACCGGCTTATCGCACGGGGAAGCGCCCCGCCCCCAAGTCCGATAATGAGCACCTTAAAGGGTTTATCATTTACAAAAAGGGCGGCAAAGATAAGCCTCGTATATTCGAGCAGGAGATAATCCGGGTCATTCAGGTCTATACGGGACTGTTTTCCATCATCATGGCCGCTGCCAAGGCGTAATGTCCTGATAGACCCCTCTTCATAGACCATAATATGGTGATATTTGCTGATCTTTTCATAGATAAGCTCTTCACCTTTTAATCTGAAGGCAAAAAGCATCACTGAAAAAAAGGCAATGGCAATAATCAGTATAGAAAATATAAGTAGATCTGTTGACAAAAGCACCACCGACATTAAGGTTTTTTCCTTTGCTTTGATATCTACCTTATTATATAAAATTTTCAAAACATAAAATTGAGGAGCCATATGTCCTTTAAAAACCTGAACCAATTTATATCTGCCCTTGAGAAGACCGGCGAACTGAGGAGGGTCACAGCAGAGGTGGACCCCTATCTGGAGATAACAGAGATTGCCGACAGGATGAGCAAGATGAGTGGCCCGGCCATCCTCTTTGAAAAGACAAAGGGCTCAAGCTTTCCCCTGCTGATAAACGCCTTTGGCAGTTTCAGGAGGATGGAGATGGCCTTAAACTGCACCTCCCTTGATGACATAGGTAAAAGGATAGAGTCTCTTATAAAGATGCAGCCCCCATCAGGGTTGTTTGAAAAGATCAAATTGCTCCTTACACTTAAGGAGATCGCTGATTTTATCCCGAAAAAGGTAAAACGCGGCCCCTGCAAGGAGAGGGTTTTTGATTCAGAATCTGCTCTTCTTGACATGCTACCCATACTTACATGCTGGCCCTCTGACGGCGGCCCATTTATTACCCTCCCGATTGTTATAACAAAAGACCCAGATACAGGTGTACATAACTATGGCATGTATCGAATGCACAAGTATGATAAGGCAACAACAGGTATGCACTGGCAGTATAATAAAGATGGCACGCGCCATTTTGACAAGTATAAGAACATGGGTAAAAGGATGGAGGTCGCAGTTGCCCTTGGCGGCTCTCCTGCGGTTACATATGCTGCATCAGCGCCTTTGCCGCCCGATATCGATGAACTCATGCTTGCAGGGTTTTTAAACTCAGGACCGGTTGAGATAGTTAAGTGTGAGACCGTTGACCTCTATGTGCCGGCTGAGTCTGACTTTATCATTGAGGGTTATGTTGACACCAATGAGGAGAGGATGGAGGGCCCGTTCGGCGACCATACAGGCTTTTATTCTGCGGCAGATATGTACCCGGTATTTCATGTCACCTGCATTACCTGCAGGAACGATGCGGTCTATCCTGCAACCATCGTTGGTAAGCCCCCAATGGAAGACTGCTACATGGCAAAGGCCACAGAGCGGATATTTCTGCCTATTATTAAAATGATCCTGCCTGAGATAAAAGACATAGAACTACCAATAGAGGGTGTATTCCATAACTGCGCCCTTGTGAGTATTGATAAAAGATATGCCGGTCAGGCTAAAAAGGTGATTAACGCACTGTGGGGGCTTGGGCAGTTTTCATCAACCAAGTTTATTGCTGTGTTTGACAAGGATATAGACCTGAGGGATTCAGGCACTGTTCTGTGGAAGCTCCTTAATAATGTTGACCCGGGAAGGGACCTGATCTTTTCACAGGGGCCGCTTGATGCCCTTGACCACTCTGCATCATATGCAAATTTCGGGGGCAAGATGGGTATAGATGCCACCAGAAAGAGCCGTGAAGAGGGTATGGGCAGGGAATGGCCGGAGGAGATAGTCATGACCCCCGATGTAAAGGCCCTTGTGGAGAGGCGATGGAAGGAATATGGATTTTAAGATGTTTTCAGAGCTGATACTTATTGAGCAGACCCTTTTTACCCTCCCCTTTGCATACCTGGGCCTCCTCTTTGCGGGAGGGGGAACATTTAAGAATTGGCTTCTTGTTACCATTGCACTTCTGGCTGCCCGCACATCCGGGATGTCATTCAACAGGGTGATAGACGTTAATATAGATAAAGAAAATCCCAGGACAAAAGAAAGGGTGCTGCCAAGGGGTGATGCAAAACCTCTTACTGTCTGGCTGATTGCAATTATATCGGCCCTTGTGCTGATTGCAGCATCATACATGCTTAACAGGTTCTGTTTTTATCTCTCTTTTTTTGCGGTGTTTCTGCTTTTTACCTACTCTTATCTAAAGAGGTTTTCATCATCCTCCCATTTTTACTTAGGTTTTGTGGAGGCGGCTGCGCCCGTTGGGGGGTATCTTGCGGTTACCGGTGCATTTGCATTTACCCCATTTCTCTTAGGATTTGTTATAATGGCGTGGATAGCAGGGCTTGATATCATTTATGCCATTCAGGACAGGGAGTTTGATGAAAAGGCAGGGCTGCACTCCATGCCGGTTAAGGTGGGGATTAAAAATGCAATTAATCTATCCGGGA
The DNA here is from genome assembly GCA_016931115.1 of Deltaproteobacteria bacterium. Classification (GTDB taxonomy): domain Bacteria; phylum Desulfobacterota; class DSM-4660; order Desulfatiglandales; family HGW-15; genus JAAZBV01. Next base: position 4,926 of record JAFGFM010000032.1, read on the forward strand.
TCTGTTATGCATGCTCATTTGCGGGGATGCTCTTTGCCGGCTTCACGGGTAATATGAAGTGGCCCTACTGGATTGCAATATTGCCTGTGGGTGTTATATTTGTCTATCACCAGATACTCGGCAGGTCAGGAAGGCTCGGGGAGAGATACTCAAGGCTGTTTAAAAGCAATATGCTTATTTCGCCTCTGCTTTTAGCCGGGACATGGGCATCCATATTAATATAAGAGGAAAGGGGCTTACATGATTGTTGTAGCAATAACAGGGGCAAGCGGGCCAATAATAGGCATAAGGCTCATGGAAGAGCTCCTTAAGGGGGGCGAGGCTGTTACAGGAATCGCCTCAAAAGGCAGCCTTAAGATCATGGAACATGAGATCTCCTGCCCCATATCAGATAGCTTCCCTTTAAGCGGGATACTTGAACAAAGGGGAAATGTGGCTGACCTTACAAATTTCAGGGAGTATGATAACAAAAATTTCAATGCCTCATGTGCAAGCGGGACATCTGCATTTGAGTCAATCGTGGTTGCGCCATGCTCTATGAAGAGCCTTTCTGCCATAGCAAACGGCTATGCTGATAACCTCATAACAAGGGCATGCGATGTTGCGCTCAAGGAGAGAAAAAGGTGTATTATTGTGCCCAGGGAAACCCCTTTTAACCTGATCCACCTGGAAAACATGAGAAAGGCAACCCTTGCAGGGGCTGTTATTGCCCCTCCCATACCGGGCTTTTATACAATGCCCCAGACAGCGGCGGATATTGTGGATTTTGTTGTCGGGAAGATACTTAATCTGCTTGGTAAAAGACATGACCTTTTTAAGGGTTGGGGAGAATGACCGTAGAGACAAGGCATGCCTTGTCTCTACAATTCAATGAATACTATGTGTTTAATTATACGAAATGAATTTAACAGACACTATAAAAGATAAAAGACTTAAAGAAGTTGCTGACAAGGTAGCAAACAGCATACCTGTGGATGAAGCAGATGCCTTTGCGATGCTTACAACCAACAGCATACTTGACCTTGGCTCTATTGCGCACTTTATCAGGCAGAAGCTTCATGGCCGCAATGTATATTACGGTGTAAACATGAACCTTAACTACACCAACATATGCGAGCTGCGCTGCCCCTTATGCGCATTTTCAAAGGACAAAGAAGAAGATGGGGGCTATACCCTCTCGCTAATGGAGATAGAAAAAAGGGTTTCAGAGGCGGTTAACGCAGGGATAGATGAGGTTCACATAGTAGGGGGTCTTAACCCTGACCTCAAGCTGGATTACTTTGAGGAGATGCTCGCCCGGATCAAAAGGATAAAGCCTGATATCTTCATTGTGGCATTTACTGCTGTTGAGTATGACTACTTTTCAAAGTTAAATAACCTGCCCCTTGAAACTGTGTTCAGGCGGCTGATGGATGCCGGGGTAAATGCCCTTCCGGGCGGAGGCGCGGAGATATTTGCACAGGATGTGAGGAACATAATCGCCCCAAAAAAGATATCAGGAAAAAGATGGTTAAAGGTCATGGAAACAGCGCATGGGCTCGGGCTCAGGACAAACGCCACCATGCTATACAATCACCTTGAACAGCCTCGCGATATAGTTGACCACCTGTTTCAGATCAGGGCGCTTCAGGATAAAACCGGTGGCTTTAAGGCATTTGTCCCCCTTGCCTTTCACAAAGAAAACACAGCTATAAAGACAGATCGTTCAGGAACAACAACAGGATATGATGATATAAGGATTTATGCCGCGAGTCGTGTTGTGCTTCACAACATTCCACACATAAAGGCTTTGTGGATGTATCTTGGTGAAAAGATGGCACAGACAATGCTCCTCTTTGGCGCGGATGAGATGGGGGCTACATACTATAATGAAAAGGTTGTCCACGCGGCAGGGGCAAAGACACCGGACTTTGGTTCAGAGGGCTTTTTAAAAAGGCTCATAATGGACGCTGGCATGACACCTGTAAGGACAACTGCAGGCTATGGTGATAGAACAGACAGGGATGAGAGATTATGAAGCTTGGATATATAGATTATTTGAACTGCTACCCATTTTACTATCACATGTTTGAACACAAACCCCTTGAAGGAATTGAGGTTATCTCCAGATACCCAAACGACCTGAACCGTATGATGGTTGAAGGGGAACTTGATATGAGCGCAATATCCGCAGCAACATACCCGATTATACAGGATAGGGCAGTGCTCTTGCCTGATTTCTGTCTCAGCTCAATTGGGTATGTGGGCTCCGTTATATTGAGAAGCAACTTGCCGATCGAAGAGCTTCACGGGAAACGGGTCGGTCTCACAAGGGCCTCCCATACATCTGTATTATTGCTCAAGATGCTCCTTAAATCCTACTACCATGTTGAGCCTGAATATGTGCTTACAAAACCCAACCCATCAATGGATGGTCTGGATGCCGTGCTCATGATAGGTAATGAGGCAATGAAAGGAAGCAGCGCACCGGTCTCCTTTTCCTATGACCTCGGGGAGCTGTGGTTAAGAAAGACAGGTTATCCTGTAGTATTTGCGGTATTTGCCATAAATGAAAATTCCATTGAAAAATATATCGGCGAAATAGAAAGGGTAATTGAGTCATACCGGATCTCAATTGAATGCCTTGAAAAAGAGGTGGAAAAGGTGGTTGATGCTGCGCAACGTAAATACCCTGATATTGCCTATGATGTTAAAGGCTATTATGAAACCTGCCTCCAGTTTAAATTTTCTGAAAGGCTGAAACAGGCACTTAAATTCTATTACGATAAGGCATTTGAGATGGGACTTTTCGAAGATAAAGTAAAAATTACCTATCTTGAATAATAAAAGGTTTTATCTGGAAAGGCAAAGACTGGTGGCATCATTGAAATAAAAAACCTGGATTCCCCGGTCAAGCCGGGGAATGACGAAAAAATGAATTTCGGTTATTATTGTCACACCCCAGCTTGACCGGGAAAACCAGAAGAGGGGTATCAAATGGTCGAAAAACAACCCTCTGTCTATATTCTGGCAAGCGAAAGAAATGGAACTCTTTATACAGGTGTTACCTCTGATTTGATTAAAAGGGTATGGGAGCATAAGAACAACGTAGTAGATGGATTTTCTAAAAGATACAATGTACATATGCTGGTATGGTATGAAATGCATTCAACCATGGAAACAGCAATTAACCGAGAAAAGAGGATAAAATCCTGGAACAGACAATGGAAACTGGATTTGATAGAAAAAATGAATCCGGATTGGAAAGACCTTTATGAGACAATTATCTCGTAGCAGCTTGAATACAATTGTTATTATTTTTCCAAACAATTCGTCATTCCACGGCTTGACCGTGGAATCCAGTCTTTGTAGTTGTGATATGAGCAATAATGAATAACATGAAACACCATAAAGAAGCGTTAAAAGACAAAATAGAATCAGGGGCGCGTATTTCTCCTGAAGAGGCATTAACTCTATTCTCGTTTGACCTTATTGAACTGGGCAGGCTTGGCGACTTGAGGCGGAAGATGATCTTTCCCCATGAACAGGCAGGCTTTATTATTGACCGCATAATAAACTACAGCAACATCTGTGAGGCCGGATGCGCATTCTGCGCCTATCATGCAAAGGCAAACAGGGTGCCTGCCTATGAGCTAAGTAATGAGGAGATTATAGAAAAGGTAAAATTACTTAAGGCGGCAGGCGGCAGCCAGGTGATGCTCCAGGGGGGGCTGCATCCAACCTACAGGCTTGATAAATATCTGGAGATGGTTCGCCTTGTAAGAGAGACCTTCCCTGAATGTTTCATTCACGCATTTTCTCCATCAGAGCTTGTACACATCGGAAAAAAAGAGGACATAGACCTTATCTCCCTAATCGGCATCTTAAGAGATGCAGGGCTTAATTCAGTACCAGGTGCATCTGACATACTTGTTGACAGTGTACGTGAAAGAGTAAGCCCCAAAAAAATCAAAACAAAAGAATGGTGCACAGTTATGGATGCCCTGCATCACCATGGCATGATGTCAAGCGCCACAATGACCTATGGCATGGGGGAGACATATGAAGAGCGGATCGAGCATCTTAGGGTAATAAGGGAGGTGCAGGACAGGACAGCCATTATAAGGGCATTTATCCCCTGGTCTTTTTCTCCTGCGTCAACACAGATGGATGATATCACTCCTGCCACCGGCATTGAATACCTCAAGATGGTGGCCATAGGGAGGATCTTTCTCGATAATGTGATATACATACAGGCCGGGTGGCTTACAGAAGGCATGAAGCTTGCCCAGATCGCCCTTGCCGTTGGTGCAAACGACATGGGCGGTGTGCTCATGGAAGAGGTGGTTGTAAAGGCCACAGGCATAGAGACAAGGACAAATATGGATGAGATGATTGCCGTGATCAGAAATGCAGGAAAAAAACCTGTGCTGCGGGATTCTGCATACAGGGTAATAAGGGAGTGGTGAGAAGAAGGGTTTGAGGGTTCGAAGAGAAACTTAGAAGTCAGAAGACAGGAGTCAGAAGACAGAGATCAGTGAAAGATGTAAATGTCAAAAAACAATAAAAATATTGATATCGCCTTTTCATCGTGCCCGAATGATACATTTGTCTTTCATGCCATGCTGAATGGTCTTGTTGACACGCAGGGGCTCTCTTTCAATGCACATATAGATGATGTGGAAAGCCTTAACATGAAGGCAAAAAATAGTATATATCAGGTTACAAAGCTTTCATTTGCAGCATGGCTTAAACTTAAGGATAAATATGACCTGCTAGATTCAGGTGCAGCCCTGGGTTTCGGATGCGGCCCCCTTCTTGTGGCCCGTTCAGAAAATATCTCTATAGATAATGCCCTTATTGCTGTCCCTGGTATTGATACTACAGCCAACATGCTTTTCAGACTCAGATACCCTCATGCAAAAAACATAACAATCACCAGGTTTGATGAAATCCTTCCAGGCATCAGGGAAAGAAAATTTGATGCAGGTGTGATCATCCATGAGGGAAGGTTTGTGTTCAAGGATTACAGCTGTGTGCAGATAATTGATCTTGGGGAATGGTGGGAACATGAGACATCATTACCTATACCCCTTGGCTGTATCGCCATCAGGAGGGATGCTGAAACAATAGCTCATAAAGATGCAATAGAATCTATAATAAGGGATTCTATAAAGTATGCCTTTGAAAACCCTTTTGCATCAAGGGAATATGTAAAATCCCTTGCGCAGGAGATGGATGATCAAGTAATTGATCAGCACATAAGGTTTTACGTGAATGAGTTTACCCTCTCCCTGGGTGAAAAGGGGAGAGAGGCAATAAAGAAACTGGAGAAGATGAGCGGATGCATGAAAACCCTTTAATATGTCTGGTTGCAGCTACACTTATGGAGGCAGAACCCTTTATTAGAATCCTTGATATGAAGGAGATCGAAAACAGGCCATTCTTTATTTTTAAGGGAAAAGAGATCATGCTCGGGGTATCAGGCATTGGTAAGGCAAGTGCGGCCATGTGCACAGCATACTGCTGCATTAAACACCAGCCAAAGATTATCATTAACGCTGGCGCAGCCGGTGCGGTTGATGAAACCCGTGAGGTTGGAGCTATATTCCAGATTAGAAAGACAATAGAGCCTGACAGGCCACATCTGAGGTCAAACACCCCGTGGGTGCAAACACCTGATACCATTGAAGGGTTTGAATGCGCTACCCTTGCCACACAGGATAAACCCATTCATGATGTTGATGCATTTAAAGAGCTATCCGCTATTGCAGATTTAGTGGATATGGAGGGTGCCGCAGTATTGCAGGCTGCAAAAAGATTCACTAAAAAGTGCCACCTTTTTAAATTTGTAAGTGATACCCCCCTTCATGCTGGGCAGGGGCTGATTATAGAAAACATCAAAAAGCACATCACCCCTTTCTGTGAATATGTGTCAGGCAATGTTATACAGGGTTTGAAAAACAATAGAGATACCCTTTAAAGCTGCACAGATAAAAACAATTTATATTATCCTGATATTTCAAGTAGTTAATTTAGTAATAAGGTGAGGATCTACCTCTACGAAATATTTCGTTGACAACTACGAAACAGTTCGTATATTATTTCCATAAACAAAATGGTTAGTTTTGAAGATTATTATTAAACCTTATAGATAAGGAGAAGATAAAATGAAAAAGATCATTAAATATGCTGTTTTGTTTTTTATAACCCTTGTATTTGCTGCATGCGCAACAACTAATTTTAAGGTGGCAGACAAATACAACCTTGATAATGAGCTGAAAGAGGCGACAGAGGTTAACAGCTTCAGGATAGACAGCTGGGAATCAATAGATTTACAGTCCCTGATACTGAAGGCAGATTTTAATAACTACTATCTGGTTATCCTGAACCGACCGGCCATAGCCCTCCCATCCAGCGAAAGCATTGGTTATACAGTATCCATTGACAGGGTAAAGAAGGGTTTTGACAGTATTGTAGTTGCAGACTCCAGTGGCACTGAGTCCTATATTATCCATAAGATATATAAACTCGACAGCAGGAAGCAGGCGACTGAAATAAAAAACAGACTTAAAAAGAACATGTAAAGCCAAATTGTATAAAATGTGCCGGTATACTTAACCGGCACAATAATAAAGTAATCAGAGGGTAAATATGAATACAGAAGAGGCACCCATACCAACTGAAATGGAGCTGGAGATACTGAATGTATTATGGCATGAAGGACCATGCACTGTACGAGAGGTGCAGGCTATACTCAATAAGACAAAAAACACAGGCTATACAACCGTGCTCAAGATGCTTCAGATCATGACACAGAAAAGGCTCGTAACACGTGATGAATCAAACCATGCGCATGTTTATGTGGCAGGCTGTTCAAAACAGAACACACAAAAAAGGCTGGTAGATAATCTACTTGTAAAGGCATTTGGAGGTTCACCAGTACAGCTTGCAAGCACACTCTTTTGCTCAGAAAAACTGACAAAGACAGAGTTTGAAATCTTAAGAAACGAAATTCTCACGCTTCAAAAAGAGGAGAATGAAAATGTGGATAGCAAGGCTTACTGAACAGGTTATTGAATACCTGCTTATATCATCAGCCCTGCTTTTTTTGCTGGGCATAATGAGCCTTTTTGCGGTTCAATTATTCAGAATAAAGGGCAAAACGAAAATATGGATATATGCCCTTATATTTATACTGCCCGTTGTCTACCCTTTCCGCTCCATTTTACCTGAATCAGTCAAAATTACTGTCCCTCTGCAATCGGAATATCTGAAGCCATTAAAAGGTGTTTCTCTATTAACCCCTGTTTCAACAGAAACATCTCTCTCTCATGTTGTCCCTGTGGTTACAGATAAGATTGCTGGCAGCAAAATTAATGATACTGAGATAAAGAAATCTCCCGGTGAGTTTAGAGAACATGCCATTGATACTGCATCCATGTTATTTGCTAACTGGAAACTGGTTGCAGCAATGCTTTGGATGATGGTCTTTTCCATCTTTCTTATCCGTCTGATTGCAGCCACGCATACCATAAAAAGGCTTCTCAGGATTTCAACCCCTGTAACAGACCAGAGGGTCATTGAACTGCTTCGTCAGTGTGCCTCGGATACCGGTCTCACATATGTGCCTTCGCTTTATGAAGTTCAGGGTCTTTCCACTCCCATGTCAATGGGTTTTATAAGGCCTGTAATAGTGCTCCCTGGCCACCTCCTCGCAGGGGAATCCATAGAGCATTTGAGGTTCACACTGCTTCATGAACTGAAGCATATAGATCAGCGCCATAACCTGTGGCTTTTAATAGAATCAATAATTGGTGCAATATATTTTTTTCACCCGGTTATACACTGGGCCAAAAGAAATATACATGAAGAGATGGAGCATATCTGCGATGGGCATGTTATAAAGGTTACCCAAAAAAGTATCACATATGCTGATTTTTTACTTAATGAGATCTGGCAGAATAGCCCTGGCAGACACCCCGCTTTCTCCCTGCCCTTTATATCATCTGCCTCAAAAACAGCAGATCGTATCCGTTTAATACTTGAAAACAGGGTTGCCTCTGCCTCTATGCCTGCCCGCGAGGTAATTGTGGTGGCATCGGTTTTTATACTCTTTTCATCCTTTATCTTTTTTACAGGCGCCGCCAGGGTGCAGGGGCCGGAAAAGGTGACACCCCCCATATCATCATTTGATATAGTTGAAAGGGTAGCTGAACCTCTTCTGCCCTTGGGTATTGAGAATATAAATGGCTCTTCAATAACTACCCCCTTACCCTTTTCTGAAGATAACAAGGCAATGGAGAGAGATGAGACTGCTACCAGTCTGATCAATTCTGAAACACCAGTCAAAAAGGAATATGTTGCAGAAAACCCCGGGACAGCCACTAATAAACAGATGAACTTAACCGCTGATAATACAAGGCTGGAAAAGGCCATTCAACCCGCGGGCCTTCATGCTGAAGAGCCTGATAATATATTGGATGACAAAAGTGATATCAGTATGAACCTCTCCCAGGTAGATAATAATCAGTTAACAGAGACCCTTAAAGAAACATTAGAAATCCCGGTGGAGACCTCTGCTCAAAAATACCTTGGTGCCCCGGTCAAGGAGCTGACGATCCATCGTATAGATAATATAGATGTGCTTGATCAGTATACCATCCTTTTTATCATGCGCGGGGGAGATATGTATCTGACCAGGCTTTCAGACCCATGCCTGGAGCTTTTATATGCAAACGACTTTAACCTGCCCTCAACTACCGGGAGAATCAGCAAATTTGACCACATTCAGGCAATATCAAATAACCAGATTATGGGTACAACAGGCATGCTCGGGGAATTTTATCCATACAGATATGAGGGGACTAAAGGGGAGGCGATTAAAATTCTTAAAAAATCTCTTTTAAAGGATCTTGTAGCAGAAAGGGCTTTTAAAGAATTCCAATAAGATTTTTCAATTACATATATTCATTTCCATATGAAAATGAGCTTGAGCTGCAGGAAAATGTTATTGATGGTTTTATATATAATTACAGGAAGGCATTATAGAAGGGTACTAACCCGGTATAATATTCAGACATCTGGCTGATCATAGCAGTAAGAAACCTTACGACTTTTTTTGCCTAATTTACTGTAGGTAAAATATTGGGGCTTTAAGAAAAGGCGTAGATGTGATAATATCCTGTTTTTCAAATAGCCCAATCAACACATAGGTAACTAAATATGCCTTTGAATTTAATACAAAAAGAGCTGAGACAAATAGCAAATCCTGTACCCCGATTTACCGGTGGTTGACAGAGAAGACCTTATACAAAAGGCAATTGGCTGGATGCTTAGAGAGATCGGTAAAAAAGATATCAAAGAAAAAAAATAGTTCTTGATAAACATTACAGGAATATGCCAAGAACTATGTTGCGTTATGCAATAGAAAGGTTTCCCGAAAGGAAGAGGCAAAGTTATTTGAAAGGCCTTGTTTAACTAAACATATTAGAAGGAGAAAACTTATGAAAACCAAAGCATTTTTGATGATGTTTTTTTTACTGGCCCTGTCTGCTGTGGCGTTCGCCCAGGATACTACAGGGATAAGCGTTGAAGATATCCAGATCGCTACATCTATAGAAAACAGGGAGCCTGCAGGGGCTGATGTCAGTTTTTCAGCCGATGTGGAAAAACTCTACTGCTTCACAAAAATAAAGAGTGAACAGGAAGAGGAGACGATTTATCATGTATGGCTTTACAATGACCGTGTAATGGCAAAGATAGAGCTTTCAGTAAAGGGAAAAAGCTGGCGGACATGGTCAGCAAAAAATATACTGCCTGCACATACAGGTAAATGGCGTGTGGATATAGAGTCCCCTGAAGGGACACTTATTACAAGCAAGGAATTTGAGATAAAGTAAGTTGTGTCTAATGTCCATCCAGAAGGAAATACTTTCTGGATGGACATTTGGGGCACGGAAAATTCCAAAATACCATTCACCACGGCGGCCGTGGTGAAAATTTTTTGCCCCAAACAGCCAGTTGTTACTCTTAAAATCCCCATAGAGTTTACCCGTTCAGGATGATCTTTCTATTCACTTGTTTTTATACCTGTTTTTTTGCTATAATTTTGTACAAATAAACATCCGTTTGAACCAAATAACATTATTTTAAAGAGATAGTTATTAATGAAATACAATTGGTACAAAGTAATCATAAATTTATTGAGGGGGAAAAATATCTTATTAAAGGTATCACCTTCCCAAGGCATACAAAGCCAATGCCGTTGTACCAGAGACTCCTTCCCAAAATAGAATTACACTAAACTACAATCCTGACAACATCTTCAGCCTGTTCAGTATTGTTAAGGTCTAGGATAAAAGGTCAGAAAAATATTGATAATGTTTATACCATTAGTTATGCTTCTTGCCATAATGGAGATATTACTTATGGCAAATATCAAGACTGAAATATCAATCGACAAACCCTTATTTGATCAACTTGGCGATTTAGCACAGGAATTGAATACTTCTCGCAGCCGAATTTTCACATTGGCTGCTACAGAGTTCATTCAGCGTCATAAGAATTTAAAGCTGCTCGAAGCTATTAATGATGCTTATGATGATTTTCCAGACGAAAAGGAATCATCTTTTCATATCGTAATGCGTTCAAAACATATCAAAATGGTTAATGACCAATGGTAAATTATCACAGTAAATAAAAATGATTTGTTGGAGGAAGAATCATGAAATCCAGTTTGATTATTATCTCTCTGTTTTCTGTTTCCATCTCAATCCAGGCCGCGATACCGACCTTGCAAAGCTGCGCTGCTATTGAAAATCCGGTCGAGTGCCTTTCCTGCTACGACAAGGTGTCCGGTCGTTTGGCTGATGACGCGATTAAAACAAATGATACAGCGCCCAGCACAGTTGATTCTGTGGCATCAAACCGAAGGCGTCAGTTTCAGTTTCAATGACCCGGAGCAGCGGGTAGTTATTTCCCGCGGCGTTCTGGGTTCATTCTTTCTAAAAGAGCCAGAAGGTGGCAGACGGATACGTGTAATGCGAGTTAAATAACGTGGGCAGCGTGGGTATTGCATGGAATAAATGATGAGCTGACGCAGAGCATCAAGGCATGATTCCTATATAGGCTGCGTGGTAACAGGATAATGATAGTCGTGTAGAAAACTAATATTTCTCATCAAGGGTTACTGTTTCAAAAGCTGGCATGGGTTTAAGGGTGAAGATCTCATCAGGGATCTCTTTATTGAATACAACCTTTTTTCTTTTAAGTGTCATATCCCTCTCTTCCTTTTTGTCTTCAAGAAGGGTGTTAATAGCATAACTGATATCCCCTGCCATGTTAAAATCGTTGAAAACCATGACGGGTGATCCGGGAGAAAAGAGCGCCACCTCTTCTATCTCTTTTAGAGTAGAGAGGGTTATAACGCCTAAGGTTTTTTTGTCAGCACCCTTTAATATCAGCACACCTCCTCTTTCTTCAAAGATGTCGGATACCCCGGGGTATATCGGGTAGCCCCTTAAAAATGACCAGATCATATCAGGTGAACAATCCATCTCCGGTAAAAATCTTGAGAGATTTGCTGATGTGAATTCCCCATCATAACGCCTCTTTTCCATGAAATCGATGATCGATAGCCTGCCGTCCCTGATCAATAGATAAAAAAGCGGCTTTCCCCATGAGTGGTTGATCTCCATCTTGATCGTGAGGGGATCCTTTATTCCGGCGATTAAGATATCAGCTGACCTATCTATAATCCACCCATCAATGGATAATTGCCCGGTAAACCAAAATTCAGAGACCATCTCTTCCTGCGCCTTTGCCTCTGCCATAATATCTTGTATCTCTTCCGCAGACAGGATCTTTTGCTGCCTGTAGGGCGCAAGGGATGCGCATCCGGCAAGAAAAAAGGCAAATACAAGCAGCGTAATTATCAGAATAAGGGGTTTTGGCGGAAACAGGTCAGCGGGGTGATAATGGGTTGTGGCTATAGCTATTTCCTGCATGAAAATTATTCCAGCTTCTTTTTCACATCTTCTATCTTCTTGTTGATGGCATCCGGGTACTGATGCTTAAGGCCAAGTGCCTTCTGATACATCTCAAGGGACATCTTAAAATTTTCAAGTTTCATGTAAACATCCCCGAGGTGTTCTGCTATTGTGGGATCTCCCCCTTCAACAAGGGAAAATGCCCTTTCAAGGGAGGTAAGCGCAAGGTCATATTGGCCCTGCCGATAATATACCCAGCCCAGGCTGTCTATATAGTAGCCGTTATCAGGCTTGATATCGATGGCCTTCTGTATAAGCGTTAATGCCTCATCAAGGTTGACACCCTGTTCCGCATAGGTGTAGCCGATGTAGTTCATGGCATCTGCATTATCAGGTTCTAGTTCAAGCACCCTTTTCATCTGCGCAATGGCTTCATCCTTGTTCTCTTTCCTGTCAAGGAGTGTCCCGAGGCGGTAGATCAGGTCAATATTCTCCCCTTCAATTGCAAGCCCTTGATCCAGTGCCTCTCGCGCCTTTACATAATCCTCCTTTGATTCATATATAGAGGCGAGCAGGGTGTAGAAATCAATTTCATCCCTTTTATACTCAATCCCATTTCTCAGTACCTCTATAGCATCATCAGTCTTTTTCATCCTGTTAAGGAGGTATGCCATGTGCAGTCTGGCGTTTATATAGAGTTCATTTCCCTCTTCTATCATCCTGAAATGATAGAGCGCCTCCTCAGACTGGTTGTTCTGCTCATAGGCAAGGGCCAGGTAGTAGCGGGATTTCTGGTCATCAGGCCACGCGGTTACAATCATATCAAGCTCATTTATGGATTCAGATAGCCTTCCGTTCTGAAGATAAAATAGCCCTATTGCCTGGCGGCTCTGGTCTCCAGGTGAGGAGTTCTCTTTTATCTCATCCATCATGGATGCGAGATCCTCCTTTTTGCCCAGGAGTTCATAAATCCCCAGCAGGCGCTCTCTTGCGATCCTGTTTGCCGGGTCCATATTTAAAAGGCCCTTGTAGGTATTGGCTGCCTCTTCAAGTTTTCCCTGTATGTAATAGAGCCCTGCAAGGTCAAAAAGGGCGGGCTCCAGGGCCTCGTTTATGGAGAGGGCAGCAAGGTACTCCTTTTCTGCCATCTCGAAATTATTCATTGCCTGATATATCTTTGCCTTGTAGTAATGGGCAAAAAACATTTCAGGGTCTTTTTCTGTAAGGGTGTCAAGCTGATCCATTGCTTCATCGAGCATGCCCATCCTGGCAAGGACAGTGGAGTATGCCATCCTTACCCTGAAGTTTTCAGGGTCAATGGCTATGACCTCCTTGTATTGCGCTATGGCCTTTTCTGTATCTCCACCCATACCGTAAAGGTCGGCAATGAGGAGCCTTGTCTCAATATCATCCGGATTGATTTGCAGGCTTTCTTCCGCATATTTAAGGGCCAGTTCAGGATTTCTTGTCTCGCTCAAAAGAAGTGCCATTCTTTTTTTCAGGTATGCAGACTCAGGGTTATACTCAATCACCTTATTAAGGTTTTCAATGGCCGTAATATAATCACCATTTGAGATATTAATGGTTGAAAGCATGAAATTTATATATGCGAGCTGTTTATCGTCAGGGGTTTTCAAAACTGAATTTGCATATTTAAGGTCATATACATCGGGATCGGTCTGAATATTTTGGGGCGCAGGCACAGCCCCCTTGTCTGACTCTGCATAGACAAAAGAGGGGCCTGTAAAAAAACAGGCAAGAAGAAACAGGGCTGTTAAAGGTTTTTTTAGATAGACCTCTTTAGCTTTGTGTAAGATAACCATGGAAAATCCTATTTTATAAAATCAGAGTATTGTTCTTCAAAGTCAGGGATCTCATCTGAGAGCCACTGTTTAATATTGGTTACTATCCTTGCCTGTATCTGCCGCACCCTCTCCCTTGAGATATTATATTTATCACCGAGTTCCTGAAGCGTAGCCGGTGTATCAGTCATTATGCGGTTTTCAAAGATATCAAGTTCCTTTCCCTTGAGGGTCTTTCTGTATTCCTCCAGCTTTGCAAGAAGCACGTTCCGGCCCTGCATCTCGGAAAGCTGGTCATCGGTATCCAGCCTTTCATCGGGCAGAAAAGAGCTGTACTCTTCCTTTCCGCCATCACCCACAGGGGCATTGATGCTCACCTCGCCACCCCCGAGCCTCTGGGTCATTTCATTAATATCCTCCTCCTTAACGCTGAGGCGTTCAGCCAGCAGTCTGGTCTCCGGCACCATGCCCTGTGACAGGAGCTTTTCTCTTTCCTTTGCAAGGTTATAGAACAGCTTTCTCTGTGTCTGCGTGGTGCCTATCTTTACAAGCTTCCAGTTTTTCATGATAAAGGAGAGCATGTATGCCTTTATCCAGTAGGATGAGTAGTATGAAAACTTGATACCCCTGTAGGGGTCAAATTTCCTGACTGCCTGAATAAGGCCCAGGTTTCCCTCCTGGATCAGGTCAAGAAGGCTCTTGGTCCAGTACCTGTGAAAATCCATTGCAATTTTTACAACAAGCCTGAGATTGGAGGTAATAAGCCGGTAGGCCGCATCCTCATCATTATTCTCTTTAACCCTTATTGCAAGCTCGGTCTCCTCCTCCTTGGTAAGGAGTCTGTATTTTTTTATCTCATAAAGGTATAGCTGAAGCGGGTCATATGGGACAAGCGCCCTCTCCTCACTCGGTATTGCAAGGGGCAGATCCAGCCCTTCCCCTTCTTCCGATGCCTGTTCAATTATATCCTGAGTCATATTTTTTATCCTTTTATAAATCCATTTCCGGGATTCAATATGGCCATTATTAAATTATGATCCTTCTCCCTTAACCTGCCTGGGCGTACAGGGATGTACAGTTTCAGGATATGGATACCTTCATGTAACGTTTTTTCCCGGCCCTTAAAAGCATTGCCCCATCCTTCTCATTCGTAAGGTTAATAATCTGGTCAAATGCCTCGATCTTTTCATTATTGATGTACCCGCCTCCCTGCATGATGAGGCGTCTGGCATCTGACCTGGTATTGCAGAGGCCGGATTGTTCAAAAAGGATAAATGCAGGTATCCCCTTTTCAAGATCAGCCTTACCTATAGGGTACTCGGGGACAGAATCGCTTATCCCCTGCTCACCTTTTCCAAAAAGTTCCTTTGCCGCATTCCTGGCCTTAACAGCCTCTTCTTCGCCGTGGCATATCTTTGTCGCCTCAAAGGCAAGGATCTCCTTTGCCTGCCTTATATCTGCACCCTCAAGGCCCCCCAGCCTGTTTACTTCATCGACCGGAAGGAAGGTAAAAAGCAAAAGAAATCTTTTAACATCTGTATCTTCCTGGTTGATCCAGTACTGGTAATATTCATAAGGGCTTGTCATTTCAGGGTCAAGCCATACCGCTCCCTTGGCGGTTTTGCCCATTTTAGCACCGGAGGCAGTAGTAATAAGAGGAAAGGTGATGCAGTGCGCTGTATCCCTTTCAAGCCTCCTTATAAGGTCTGTGCCGGCAACAATGTTGCCCCACTGGTCGCTGCCCCCCATCTGGAGCCTGCAATCATGATGCTTGAACAGGTGCCAGAAATCATAGGCCTGAAGGAGCATGTAATTAAATTCAATAAAGCTTAAGCCTGTCTCAAGCCTCATCCTGTAGCTTTCCGCTGTAAGCATCCTGTTTACGCTGAAATGCCTGCCTATATCCCTTAAAAAATCGATATAGTTCAGCTTTGTAAGCCAGTCTGCATTATTTACCATCAGCGCCCTGTCATTCTCAAAATCCAGGAACCGCATGAGCTGTTTCTTTATGCTCCGGGCATTACTCTCTATCTCTTCCCTTGTCATGATTGGCCGCATCTCTGTCTTGCCGCTCGGGTCGCCAACAAGGGTTGTCCCTCCGCCAACAACCGCAATGGGCCTGTGGCCCGCTCGCTGCATGTGTGTAAGGGCCATCACAGGGAGCAGGTGCCCTATATGCAGGCTCTTTCCAGTGGGGTCAAATCCTATATAGCATGTTACAGGTTTTTTAAATAATTCCCTAAGATCTCCCTCATCAGTATGCTGTTCGATGAAGCCTCTTTCCTTAAATATGTCAAATATCTCTTTCACTTTTATTCTTCCCATGTAGTCTGAAAATCATCAGGGAACCGCATTCTTTTTACCTCTCCGGTCTCCCCGAGATTATTGATTGTTTCGCCATTAAACAAAAATTCTATGCCGCCGGCATTCCCTACCGTAACATAAAAACCTCTTTCAGCTCTCCATGAATGCGTTGTCCCCGGCTGAAATATATATTCCTTTGGGGGTGTATCATCTGCTATTATTTTAACCCACGTCCTCATGTTCACTTTCGCAGTAAGGGTCTTACCTGTTTCTGCCTGATTAAGAGGGGCATTTTCAGGCTGGGCAGTTTCCTGAGCCGGGATATTTTCCACTGGAGTTGAATCCTCTGACCTGAGGCCCGGCGCTGGAACCATAACCTCAGTTGTTATTACTTCTGGCCTGGCGCCTTCAGGAGGTGTATCAGCCGGGGCTGCTTTTACAACATCTGTTTCTGCCTGAACCACTGGTGCGGTCTCTGTGGTTTGATATGGGCTGTCAGCTACAGGTTCTACAGGGGCTGGTAAAGGCTCCTCAACCTTTACCAGCGGCAGATACCCTGTATCAGGTTCTGTAACAGTGGCCGGCTGCTCGCTTTCAGGCTGAGGGGCTGTATCCACATTATCCATCTTTCCATGTAAGCTGAGAAGATAGAGCACTGCTGCAAGTAATAATAACAGGATAATGACATAATATATGCCCTTCCCTTTTTTTGTCTTATGTGCAAGGGGTCTCACATTCTCTTCACCCCTTTGGGGCACACATTTTTCAAATAGTTTTATTGCCTTTCTGGTATCACACCCGACAGCAATAGTGTATGAACGTATAAACCCCTTGATCAGAACCCTGGCAGGCAGTTTGTCCCACTCCTCATTTTCAAGGGCAACAATCACCTGCTCCCTTATTTTTATGGTCTCAGACAGGTCGCTTATGGATATTTCCCTTTTTTCTCTTTCAGACTTAAGAAGCGGGCCTATGCTGATCTCTTCCCTGCCGGTGTTTTCTTCAAGATTGTTTTCTGTTTCCATACCTGTAAGTTCCCTAAAATGCCTGTTGACTATTAAAAAACCGTTTTGCTGTTACAGTATCTTTTTTATGTAACTCTCTTTTTTCAGTGTGTTCATGTACTCTTTATAGCGTCTCTCCATCTCATTATTGTAGAGGGTTTCATGTATTTTGTCCCTTAACTCTTCAATGGGGGCGTATCCTGTGTCGACCTTTTTAATCAGCTTTACAATCTGGATCCTGTTGCCCATGTTAATCGGGTTGCTTACCTCACCATCCTTAAGAGAATTGATTACATCAAGTATCTTCTTATCAATATCGGTTAAGGGGATGTTTCCTAGGTCTCCGCCATCATTTGCGCCTGGCCCGTTTGAAAACTCCTTTGCCAGATCTTCAAACTTCTCCCCCTTTGAGATTCTTTCTATAATGGTCTCTCCTTTTTTCTTCAGTTCATCAAGCTCTGACGCTGAACCCTGGGATGCAGGCACAAGAAAAATGCTTGCAATATGCGCTGATCCGGGCCTTTCATAATTTTTTTTATTTGCCTCATAATAGGCAGCGATCTGTTCCTCGGTTACTATCATCTTTAACCTGATTTCATTATCAACAAGGTTGCGCCGTTCAAGGTCTTCCTTTACCTTTTCCCTGAATTTTTCAAGAGATAACCCTTCATGTTTGAGCTGCTCAACAAGCTCCTCCTGGGTAAGCTTGTTTTCCTCTTTTATATATTCCACATATTCATCTATCTGTTCCGTGGTTGCCTGCAGATCCTCTAGTTCTTTTATCTTTGACTTCACTATCCTCTCTTCGATAATGATATCCAGGATCTGTTCCCTGATCTTGAAAAAATCCTGTTCCGTTGAACCCTTAAGCTCCTCGCTTTTCTTACCGGTCAGCTCTTCTATCCTGCTGTTCAGTTCATAAAGGGTTATTACATCGTCATTCACAAATGCCACGGCCCTGTTGTCCTCTTCTGCGAAAAGACCCTGAGCAAGTAATAATAATGAAATAACCACCGAAGAAATAATGATTTTCATTGCCTTTTAATCCTCCATTTTCATGTCTGCAAGTATCTCCATTTCCTTAATGCTTACAGGAAATTGCATTCTAAGGCCATCAAGCCATTTTGTATACATTAATTCTCTATTTTCCATGGTAATTTTTGACTCTATCTCCTTTATTGAATCAGGGAGTGCCCTTATCCCCTCTTCCTTTACAGATATGACCTCGAAAACATGAAAGCCATATGGGGATTCGATTATTTTACTTACCTCTCTCTGTTTCAGGGCGAATACCGATTTTTCTATGGTCTCTTCCAGATCCCCTGATGCAAACCATCCCAGGAGCCCGCCCTTTTCTGATTCAGGGGCTATGGAAAATTTTCTTGCCAGTTCAGCCATATCCTCCCCCTTGCTGAGGAGGGCAAGGATATTGTCCATCTCCTCCCTGGTTCTGGTGACGATCTGTCTTATCTCAAACCTGCGCGGCTCTCTGAACTCTTCCATGTGGCTTTCATAGTAGGTCTTTACCTCATCAAGCGTTACCATTTTAATATCAGCAAGTGCTGTATCAACTATTTTTTTAACGAGCAGTTCATCATGCAGATTTTTTTCCCATTCATTGATATCTATATATCTTTTCAGGAGCACCTCATTGAGTAAATCACCGGGGTAATCCTGCCTGACCTCATTGACCGCGGTCCTGAACTCCTCTTCTGATATTGAGATCCCGTTTCTCCTGCCGTATTCAAGGATCAGGTTTTTTTCTACGATTTTGTTGATTATAGAGTCGATCCCCTCCTGGACCTCCAGCGCGGTTAACCCCATATCATATTTGATGTGTTCTATCTCATGCAGCACCTCTTTTTTGCTGATGGCGGTCTCACCAATAGTGATTGCCGCCTCTTCATCCTCTGGCACAACCCCGCATGAAAATATACAGAGCAGAGAAGATATGATAAGAAGATAATAGTTTTTTAAGTACAGATTAAACACCTTCCCTTCAGACCTGTTAATTCTTCCTAACTGCTTAAAATACCCGCAAATTCCAGAGTTTCATAAACTAACAGTTCAGGGAAAAAATGCAAGCAATAAATTACCTCAAGTTCATTTAGCAGGATGTTAATTTTGCGAATAAAAATAGATAAAATAAAATTGCCAATTCATGGTTTTTATAATATTGGTATATGAAATCACACAAATTTTTTCCAGGCCTTATAAAAATTATTTAACCGGGTCTCATCTGTGGTCATATTTACCATTCATAGGCTGTTCTCGCTAATGGATGCTGGCGGATATCCGGTCATTATTATTTTATCGAATATAACTTGTTGATAAAACAGGGTAAATATTCTGTTAACTATTGCGGCACAATATATGCTTACTGAGCCATATTCACAAAAAATAATTTTTTATGAAACCTTTTACCGGGGTTTTAAGTATACATATAAATAAACAAGATGATCAGGGAGTTATTCAATGGGTGAAAGAGAGAGGGATATTTCAATAAGTATCCAAAAGGTCAGGCATGTTTATAAAGGCGGAAACCCTGCCATCAATGGCATGAGCCTTGATATCCATACAGGGCTTTTCGGCATGCTGGGCCCTAACGGCGCAGGCAAAAGCACATTGATGCGTATTATTTGCAGCCTGCTTGTGCCAACAGAGGGGCGTGTTATTGTGGGGGGGCATGATGTGGTAAAGGAGCGCAGGCATGTAAGGAGGCTGCTTGGATATCTTCCACAGGATTTCAATGCATGGCGGCTTCACAGGGTGGAGGAGGTGCTTGGAACACTCGCTACCCTTTCAGGCCTTGAGAATAATTCTGAAAGGAGGGCAAGGGTTGCTGAGATACTTGAACTGGTGGGTCTCCTCGATGTCTCCCACAGAAAGGTTAAAAGCCTGTCTGGCGGTATGGTCCGAAGGCTCGGTGTGGCCCAGGCCCTTATACATGACCCAAAGATTTTGATTGTTGATGAACCCACAGTTGGGCTTGACCCTGAAGAGCGCATACATTTCAGGCAGCTCATGGCAAAACTTGGAAAGGATAGGATCATTATCCTTTCCACCCATATAGTTGGTGACCTGGGTGCAGGATGTCATGACCTGGCCCTTATTGACCGCGGCAGGCTTGAGTTCAGGGGAAGCCCTGAAAAGCTTATAGCGCACGCAAAGGGGTTTGTTTTTGAGATACACATGGAGGGAAACAGGGCTGAACCTTCTGATCAATATGAGGTCGTATCCCAGGAACAGAAACTCGGGCGAACCATTATCCGCGTAGTATCCAGGATGGGAGAGATCCCGGATGGCGCAGTCCCGGTTGATAACCCGACACTTGAGGAGGCCTATCTGGCATTTATGGCCTCAAACAGCGTAAAGCAGGCGGTAAAAGGTGGGGAGGTGCAATCATGATGAATATAAAATCAATTCTATCCATAGCTAGGGCTGAGACACTGGTTATAAGGCGTCTCGCACGCTACTGGCTCTTTCTGGCCATCTCATTCCTTTTTGTATTCATTGCATTTATCTACTACTCGGCGCTTCATGGCCTTTATTCATCCCATTCAGCAACAGTAGGCTTACTAAGCCCCAGATTCCTTGTGACTTCAATAGCCGGTGTATTGTACCTGGTGATATACTCTATCGGGGTGATATTTCTTGCCTTTGATGTGAGGGCAAGGGATTTAAGGGAAAGGATGCATGAGGTGCTTGATTCAAGGCCATACAGCAACCTGGAGCTTGTTATCGGCAGGTTCCTGGGTGTCCTGATACCTGCATGGGTGCCTATGCTTTTTCTAATAGTGCTGATCCAACTGGTGGGGTTTCTCTTAAAGACAAGCGGTATGCCCATTGGCGAGCCAGCTCAGATTACATCCCTCCTTTCATTTGTCTTTCTGATAGGGCTTCCTTCATTCGCATTTATAATCTCGATTGTCTTTCTTGTAACCCTTCTTGTAAGGAACAGGCTGGTTGCCTCCATAACACTTTTACTCCTTATAGCAGCGAGCTTCGGCGGGATGTATTTTTTACCTGTCTACAAGGCACGGGTATTTGATTTTCTTGGATTAATGCAGTCAGGCTACCCCTCTGATCTTACAGCATCGTTTATGCCCCTTACCGGGATTATACACCGCGTTGCCACGCTTCTTGCCTCCCTTGGAATCCTGGGCATATGTGCGGCAGTGCATCCCCGTCTTGATGACGGGTCGCGCGTGAAGACAGGTTTTATCGGCGCAATAGTAGTGGCAATTGCAGTGGTTATAACAGGGGGCATATTATATGGCCATATGAAGGAGATGAAAGACCAGGAGAGATGGCTTAAGACACAAATGGAATATCACAAAGCCCCTGTGCCTGACATCACAAAGATTTCTGGCAGGGTAGAGATATCACCCGGAAAAGAATTTATTCTTGATATAAAAATCGCATTCAGGGTGCCTGCTAACCCAATAAAAACCGCCCTGTTTACCCTGAACCCGGGGCAGAGGGTAGTTGAACTCCTTGACAGTTCCGGTAAACCATTAAGCTATAAGCATGAAGAGGGGATACTTGATATCACCATGCCTGATACCCTTACACAGGGTGAAGAGGTGGTAATAGGGCTTAAAACAGAGGGGGTGCCTGATAAACACTTTGCATATCTTAAAAGCGCTGTAAATCCCCTTAAGCTTAAGTCAAAAGATTCCAATACCACCCTTCTTGGTAATGAAAACTATGTTTTTGACAGGAAGTTTGTGGCCCTGATGCCTGCTGTCAGGTGGTTACCTTTATCAGGTGTAGAGAACAGCATGGAAAACCAGCAGAACAACCGCGTGGATTTTTTCAATGTTGACCTTACTGTTGGCGTGCCAAAGGGGTGGCTTGTTGCAGGGCCTGGAAGACGCAACAAGGCAGGCGAAGATAAGAGGTTTGACCTGTACCGGTTTGCGCCTCCCTCTGTTGTACCGGAGGTGGCCATTCTGGCATCCGAGTATGAGAGCCGTTCATATGAAACAGATGGCATAGTGATGGAGCTTCTTGTTAATAAAAAGCACATTAAAAACCTTGATGTGCTGTCTGATACAAAAGAGAAGGTCAGGGAATATATTGATACAACCCTCCGTGAGGCAAAAGAGGCAGGACTTACCTACCCCTATGATGGCTTTTCCCTTGTTGAGGTGCCCACTAATTTACGCACCTATGGAGGAGGGTGGCGTCTTGACACGGTTCAGACAATGCCGGGAATCATGCTCTTAAAGGAACTCTCTCTCCCTACCGCCAGGTTTGATTCAGCCTTCAGGAACCCTGACAAGTTTAAAAACCAGGAGGGCGGCATAGTCAAGGCCAAGTGGGACAGGCTTATGTCCTATTTCCAGCAGGATTTTTCAGGGGGCAATATCTTTACCGGGGCAGCAAGGAATTTTTTCCTCTTCCAGACCGCCGCAGGAGGGCCTGAAGGGATGCCTGTCAATTTTGTGATGGACACCCTGTCAGGTCTTGTTCTGGCAGATACAAAGGGGTATTTCTCTGCCCATATATTTGCAGAGGGGAATGCGGTAAACCAGATCATACAGAATGTGATTGTGAGTTATTTCCAGCTCAGAAACGCAGGGATACAGGACACTATTTTAAGCTCCACAATACGCACAAGGACATCACGCCCTGTAGTATGGGAAAAGGCACTTGAGTCATCACTTTTAGATATAGACCCCTGGAAAGAGCCTGCTGATATGGTCGACTATCTTATATTAAAGGGTTATGCGGTTGCAGACTCCATATATAAGACCCTGGGAAGGGAGAAGACTGCCGCATTCCTTGCATCCATACGAAAGAATCATACAGGAGGCCAATTTTCGGTTTCAGATATGAAAACCGCCTTGAATGAACAGGGTTATGACATGGATGCATCCCTTGGTGACTGGCTGGGCAGTACCGGTCTTGCGGGGTTTGTTGTGCCTGAGGCAAAGGCTTACCGTGTAGCAGATGATGCGAACGGGAGCCCCAGGTACCAGCTCCTTTTTACAGTAAGGAATGATGAGCCTGTACCTGGTACTTTTTACTTTGCATACTATTATACAGCACAGAACCAGAGGGCTGAGTTGATATCAGGTGAGACTATTCACCTTGCAGGAAGACATGCTATCCAGTACGGCACAATAGTATCAAGAATGCCCACCATGTTTTTTCTTGCCCCTGTGCTTTCCTATAACAGGAGCACCTTTGAACTTAAGATGGCAAATTTTAATCCTGATAAGATAGTCGAGGCGGAGATAATTGAAGGTGTCAGGGATATCCCCTGGGAGCTCCCGGCCTCCGCCTCAATAGTGGTGGATGACCTTGATGAGGGGTTCACTATTGTTAATGATAAAGAGGAAACCAAAGGGCTCAGGGTGAAGGCAAAGGCGAAAGACATGAGCAGGGATCTTGATCAGGGGCTGCCCTATACCTCCTATAATGTACTGGTGGGAGGTTTAGGTCTGCCAGCAGAATGGACGCGCATAAGTAATGGCATGACCTATGGAAAGTACAGACATACAGCCGCATATATCAAGAGAGGCGAAGGGACAAAAAAGGCTGTTTTCAGTAGTGAGTTGCCACAGTCGGGCACATGGGATCTTGAGATTTATATACCAATGAGGAATGTCTTTCCTGGTAAAAAATGGGGGAGATGGCATGGTGTTGTAATAGATAGAAATGGAGACAGGCATCAGGTTGAGTTTGATTCAAAGACAGGAACTGAAGAGTGGAATCTCGCAGGGAAGTATGATTTTCCACAGGGTAAATGCACCCTGGAACTCTCTGATCTAACCGATGGGGATATAGTGGTGGCAGATGCCATACGATGGACACCTTCTGCCGGAAAATGAAAAAGGAGCTTAAATGAAAGAGAATTGTACATTCAGGATACTGGTAATTGTTTGCATCGCCCTTTCAGGTTTTCTTTCAGGGTGTTCACGTGAGGAGAGCAGTGATGACAAGATAGAATTTCTTGTGCCTGTAACCGTTTCAAAGGTGGATAAAATGGATGTTGAAGAGCGGATAACGGCCACAGGCACCCTTCGCACCAGCAAGGTTGCAAGGCTTGAGGTGGAGACTGGCGGCATCCTTGAATTCTTAACAAACAGGGATGGTAAACGCTATCGCGAAGGAGACAGCGTAAAGGCGGGTGATGTGATTGCCCGTATTACAGGTGATGACGTGCGCCTTGCAGCCAGAAAAGATGCAACCCTCCAGAGGTTTGAGACGGCAAAAGACGATTATGAATCAACAAAAAAACTCTATGATGACGGTTTCAAAAGCAAGTCCGAGTTGCTCAAGGTGCAGTCAAGCCTTGAGGATGCAAGGGCGGATTATGAAAAGAGCCTGAATTCCGAAAAACGAAGCCAGCTCACCACGCCCATAGATGGCATTATCCTGAGGCTTGCAAGGGACAGGGACAATCAGAACCAGCCGCTTGCAGTCGGTCAGTATGTGAACCCGGGCTTTGAGGTGGCCCGCATTGCACCTACAGATACACTTATTGCAGATGTGGACCTTGTGGCGCAGGATGTTGCAAGGGTCGCCGAGGGTCTCCCTGCAAGGGTGCAGCATTATGCATGGAAGGATGAAAATTTTGAAGGGAAGGTGGTAAGGCTTGACCCTGTTATAGACCCTACCACAAGGGCGCTCAAGGCAGAGGTGGAGGTTATTAATCATGATGCCAAACTCAGGCCGGGCATGTTTGTAGAGGTAACCATCATAAAAGATCAGAGAAAGGATGTCCCATGTATCTCCCGTGAGGCGGTTGTGAACAGGGGAGGCAAATGGGTAGTCTTTGTGCTTAGCGGTCAGAGGGTTAATAAAAAAGAGGTTGTTTTGGGGCTGGGTGATGACAATATCGTGGAGATCCGGTCAGGGCTCTCCGAGGGTGAAAGGGTTGTTACAAGGGGCATTGAAACACTTGATGATCAGGTACGTGTCCGCGTGACAGGAAGCAATTGATATCATGCTAATACTTACACGATACGCGACGCGACGTCCTGTTGCTGTAACAGTGGTGGCAGCAGCCATTATCATGCTCGGGTGGATATCACTTAAAGGGCTCCCCCTTGACCTTTTGCCTGATATCCAGAGCCCTACCATACTTGTCTCTGTTAAATCAGGTGACAGGCCCCCGACAGAGATGGAGAGGCTCTATGGGAAACAGGTGGAGCAGAGGCTCTTTACAGTAAAAGGGATAAGGACAATAAACCAGGTGGCCAGGGCCGGGAACCTTATAGCAAGGGTCACCTTTGAGTGGGACGCTGATATGGACCTGGCCCTTGTGGATATCCAGAAGGCGATTGCCTCCATTTCTGCGGATGAGGATGTGGATGAGGTGGTGGTAAGGAGGCAGGACCCGCGTGAGCTTCCGGTTATTTCTATAGGTCTTGTTACAAAAGAGGCGCTTCCCGGCCTTACAGAACTGAAAAAGATTGCAGAAAGGATGATCGCCCCTGCATTTGAGCAGCTTGAGGGTGTGGCAGAGGTGAGGGTAACAGGCGGCCGTGAGGATGAGGTAAGGATTATTGCTGACCGATACCTGATGGATGCCCACTCCATAACAATGGCAGAGCTTGAAAACCGTATCAGGTCGGCCAACATCGACATAAGCGCAGGGACCCTTGAGGAGGGTGATAAGGTATACCTTGTAAGGGGGATATCCAGATTCAATAATACTGAAGATATTGCCCGCGTTGTGGTGAAATATGACCGTGATTCCAGTGAAAAATCCATACCTGTAAGGGTTGGAGATATTGCGAAAGTTATAGTTACAGACAAGGAGATCAGCGACCTCGTGCTTGTGAATGGTAAAGAGGGTATAAGCCTCTCCATCTATAAGGAGGCAGGGGCCAATACAGTAAAGGTATCACGTGATGTGAAGAAGGCCCTGACAGAGCTCAATAAAGAATTAAAGAATATGGAGTTCAGCGTGGTCAGCGATGAGGCCGCGCTGGTGGAGGATGCTATAAGTGATGTGGAGAGCTCTGCTGTAATCGGTATTATCCTCGCAATTATTGTGCTCTGGTATTTTTTAAGATCATTGAGTTCAACAGTGATTGTGGCATCTGCCATACCGGTTTCTCTGATGGCAACCCTTTTTGCCATGCATTATGCAAAGCAGAGCCTTAACCTTATGACCCTTGGCGGCATGGCCCTCGGTGCAGGCATGCTTGTGGATAATGCCATTGTAGTAATAGAGAGCATCTTCCGCAGAAGGGAAGCAGGAGACCCTCCGGCAGAGGCGGCCTCAACGGGCACAGCGGTTGTCGCTGGTGCAATCATATCCAGTACCCTCACCACAATCGTGGTATTTCTGCCTGTGCTTTTTATAAAGGGGCTTGCCGCAAGGCTTGTATCAGGCATCTCTTTTACAGTAATAGTCTCACTTGTCGCCTCTCTCGGTGTGGCGGTCTTTCTGATACCTGCTCTCGCAAAATGGTTTTTGCCAAAGGATGCGGCAAAGGAGATAAACCCCGGAAAGACGAAGGTCGAGGCATTCGTTTCAGGCCTGCTTAAACATCCATATCTGGTGGTTGCAGTATCCTTTATTATTGTTGCCGGGTCTGTATTTACTCTTATGGGTCTTAACAGCGAGCTTATGGCCCCTACAGATCCGAGGCAGTTTTCCCTTCGTATCACCGGTGTTCCGGGGCAGAGGGTGGAAGCAACAAGGAACATGGTAACTGTTATAGAGGATATAATAAGACAGGCGGCAGGGGATGACCTCAAGGCGATCCTCTCTGAGGTGGGCAGTCTCCCGGAGGATGACCATTTCATACGTGAAGAGCTGACAGGTGAAAACAGAGCCAGGATTCTGGTTAACCTTTCAACAGATGGAAAAACAGCCGGTCAGGTGGTTAAGCTTGCCTCCCCCATGATATCTGAGCTTAAAAATATCGAGGTCTCATGGGAACTGGGCACATCGGCTATAGCAAGGGCCATTGGTAATACCGGTCCTCCGATACAGGTTGAGATATCAGGTCAGTCCATCGACGATTTAAGAAAAACCGCAGGCGAGGTGTTATCAAAACTAACCACACTGCCGGAGCTGTGGAATGTCCGCTCTTCATTTGAAGGGGGGGCGCCCGAGCTTCATATCATACTGAATCGAACCCTGTGCGATGGCCTGGGGGTTGATATAGAGACGCTTTCAAGGGTGATTGAGTCAGCCCTTGATGGCAAGGTTGTGACAGAGATGACAACAGGGGATGAAGAGAGGGATGTTGTTTTGAAGATTGAACAGGGTAAGGATGCAGGGCTCAAATCCATACCCTTTACCACCTCAAAGGGGGAGCGCCTTACCATAGGGGATATCGCAGATTTTGTAAATGTAGATGGCGCCCTTGAGATCTTTAGACGTGACCAGAAAAGGGTGGCAATGGTGACTGCGAGGATCAGGGATGGGGTGGAGTACCCTGTAGCAAAGGCTGCCACAGAATCGGTGATTAACAGCATGGACCCGGGCCCCGGCCTTAGTATGAGGCTCACCGGTGAAGAGGAGGAGAGGGAGAAGACCTTTTCAGAACTTGAATGGGCAGGCATAATATCTATTATTCTTGTCTTTATGGTGCTGGCCGGCACCTTTGAATCATTCCTTCATCCATTCACGGTGCTCTCCTCTATCCCCTTTGCCCTTATAGGGGTGGCGGCTGTCCTTGTACCGGCTGGAAGGCCCATAGGGATCATGGAGGCATTAGGTCTTATAGTCCTCACAGGTATTGCAGTAAATGATGCGATACTGATGGTCCAGACCGCAACGCAATTGATTCAGGATGGTGTTGAGAGAAAATTGGCCCTGGCCAAAGCGGCATCCATAAGGCTGAGACCAATTATAATGACATCTGCAACCACTATGCTTGCCCTTCTTCCCCTTGCTCTGGGTATAGGTGAAGCGGCCCAGCTCAGGGCGCCTATGGCCATTACAATTATAGGGGGGCTTGCTGCATCCACGATAACCTCCCTGTTTGTAATTCCCTGCCTCTATCTTGTGCTCGATAAACTGCGATTCAAACGGGCAAAAGCATGAGCTGGTATAACATCCCGGTAAAAAGGCCTGTTGCCACAGCCATGTTTTTCTGCGCCATCCTGCTTCTGGGGCTGGTGGGGTGGGAGCGGATACCTGTTGAGCTTATACCTGACCTTGAGGGTGACAGCATCCATATTGATTTTATGAGGCTTAACAGCGAGCCTGAGGTGGTTGAGCGTGAGATCCTTATCCCGCTTGAGGAGAAGGCCTCAGCGCTTGAGGGGATAAAAGAGACATTCGGGAGCGTTAATGGCTCAAGAGGCTCCCTGGATATTAATTTTGAACCAGGCACAGATATCAAGATCAGGCAGCTTGAGCTCCAGCGTATAGCTGCTGAGCTTAACAGGGAACAGCCAAGGGGCTCAATCATAAATGTCGGCGGCCAGGATTTTTCCATGATTAGCCGGATCGTCATGAGTATACAGGTGATTGGCGGTGATGATACAGACAGCCT
Organism: Deltaproteobacteria bacterium; assembly: GCA_016931115.1. Lineage (GTDB taxonomy): Bacteria > Desulfobacterota > DSM-4660 > Desulfatiglandales > HGW-15 > JAAZBV01. The sequence continues at coordinate 33,482 of JAFGFM010000032.1, forward strand.
GAGGAGTTTTGTCGAGGAGAATATAGAGACACGCATTGCAGCGGTAAATGGTGTGGCCAATGTGTTTGTGATGGGCGGGGCGCCGGAGGAGATAACCATAAGGGTTGACCCTGATAAATGCTCTGCCCTTGGTATTTCGCCCCAGGAGGTGTCTTCAACCCTTTCACGTTCTGTTCAGAGACTGAAATTTCTGGGTGGTCTTGAAGAGAGTTCAATGCGGAGACCGGTTATCCTGGATGGCAGGCCTAAAGGGGTATATGAGCTGGGAGAGTTAAGGATAACTCCCGAAAGATCTGTGCTTATACGTCATGTAGCTGAAGTGGCTAAGGGTACAGGCAGAAATGAGAGTATATACAGGATAAACAGCAAACCATCGGTTGCACTCGCAGTATTCAAGGAGGAGGGTGCAAACCTTGTTGAACTGGGTAAAGAGATCAGGGGGCGTCTCACTGAACTTAAAAAGGAGTTTAAGCCCTATGGTATAGATTTTTTAACCGGGTTTGATGCTGCAAAGACAGTTGAGAAACAGATAGACCGGCTTAAGAAGCTTGCCCTGAGCGGGTTTATTATCTCCCTTGTCATACTCTTTCTTTTTATAAAAAAGTTCAGGGCAATTACTGTTGTGGCTATTGCAGTGCCTGTGAGCCTTTTATCCTCAATGGCCTTTCTATATACAGGCGGATATACGCTAAATCTTATAACACTCGTGGGGCTCGCTGTTGGTGTTGGTATGCTTGTAGATAACAGCATTGTTGTCTATGAGGCGGTTCAGCGGAGGCTTGAGAGGGGTGTTGACCCGGACAGGGCCGCAGGAGATGGTGTGAGGATAACCTTTAAGGCGATCCTTGCCTCAACAATAACAAACGCCATTGTCTTTATGCCCATATTCTTTCTGGTGGAGGATAGCATGCTGAGGGGGGTGATGAAGCTCCTTGCCGCCGCAATACTTATCCCTTTAGGGGCATCACTGCTTGTAGCCATAGGGCTTGTCCCTCTTTTAGCCAGAAGATTTGCCGCACCTGCTGCCATGGATCGGCTTAAGGCAGTGAAAAAACGCAGGGAACTCTTTGCAGGGCTCCATTTACCTGACAGGTGGAGGGATCTGTTTACAGGTCTTTTGAAAAACTCCATGCGGAACCCGGCAACCTGGATCATGGTTATAACAGCGGCCCTGTTTATTACAATAGTTGTAGGGCTGCCCTGGGTTATGATCGGATCAAGAAACCAGGAGGCACAGGAGGCGGATGAGATACAGCTTGCCATTGATGTCCCGGCAGGGGATTCCCTTGAGTCAATAAGCAGGGACTTCTATTCACTTGAACAGGAGGCCCTTAAAATAGAGGGTGTGGAATCTGTTGAAAGCATGATACAGGAAAAGAACAGCACCCTTACCATCAGGTTTGTTGAAAAGGAGATGCGCCCGCCCGAACTTACTGCCCCTTTTGTGAGAAGTAAGATCAATTTCGCTGCAAAAAAGCTAAAGGGGTTTGATGTCAGTTCACAAAATTCAGCCGGACAGGGTGGTGGAGGCAGGCGGGGGTCCGGTGCTGCAACCCTCATGGGCCAGGGTGGATCTGAGATTGTTTTATCCGGTGCTGATTCAAAAAAATTGATGGACATAGCCCTGTCATTAGAGGAGAGGCTCGAATCCATCCCTGAGATCGGTGAGTATGGAGTGCAGATATCTTCAAGGCCTGGTCAGGATGAGATACACATAATCCCCGAGCACAGGATACTTAACAGCCTGGGGCTCTTCTCGGATCAGGTCTTTATCATGCTGAGGCTGGCGCTCTCACGGGAAGGCACACAGATGAGCGCCGGCACAATAGAGGCAGATGGAAAAGAGATCCCGATTGTTATCAGGAGCAGTGAGACTGAATCAAACAACCTGAGCCAGCGAATGGAGGATCTCAGGGTCAATACTTCTGCCGGTGTCATAACACTGGGGTACATATCTGATGCCCGCAAGATGCCCCCGCCAAGTGTGATCGAGCACCATAATGGAAGGCGGGAGATGGCGGTTAACTACTCATTTAAGAGGGATGCCCCATCCACAGGGCCGGCCCGTGAGGCACTGGATAATGAGATCCTGAGCATGATAGAGTCAGTGCCTGTGCCCGAAGGTTATATAATAGACCCTACTGAGAATAACGAAACAGCGAGCATGGCAAGGCGTATTCTTATCCCTATTGTGCTTTTACTCTTTGCGGTTCTGGCCATTACCTTTGAATCCCTTACCATGCCTGTGCTTGTGCTGCTCGCAGCCCCCCTGACCATCATCGGGGCGGTATGGGCGCTCTGTTTTGCAGGTATGCCCCTGTTAAGCCCTATGGCCATAGCTGGAATGGTCGTTCTTATGGGGATCATGGTTAACCCGGCGATTCTGCTTGTGGACAGGATGCAGGAGAGGGTGCTTGGAAGCAGGTGGTCAGCAGGCGCTGCTGCCCTTGCAGCGGTCAGGGAACGGTCAAGGCCGGTACTTATGACAACCGCCACAACCATTGCAGGCCTATGGCCCCTTGCCATCTCTACAGGTGCTGAAAATGAGATGTGGCCCCCTTTTGCTGTTGTGATAATGGGAGGGCTTGTGACTTCAAGCCTGCTTATCCTCCTTGTTATTCCAATAGGGTTTGTGTTCTTAAGCCGTATAGACAGGATCTTTGGCAGGCTCGGGCCTTGGATAACCCTATCATGGATATGCGCAACGGCTATTTGCATGACCCCGCTCATATATTTTGAACAGATAACAACGCTTACATGGCAGGTAACAACCACCATTCTGGTCGCATCGGTATTCTTAGGTATATTTGTGCTCATTTTCCGCAAACCAGAGCTGCCTCAACCCTCGGAAGGCGTTGAGGTGGAGGTAAAATATATTCACAAGATATATGGCAAACCCGGCCCCATAGGCAAGGCCATCAGGGCTGGGGAGCATTTTGCCTTAAAGGTGCTTAACCGCGGAGGAAAGCCATTTTTGCCCTCTGATGTTATCCAGCCCATGATAACAGTTATAGTGCTTCTTATGGGGGTGTCATATCTTGCCTTTTCACTGAGCACCATCTTCTGGCGTCTCGTCTTTTCATTTGCAGGGGCTGTCCTGCTCATAAGATTACTTGACCTTATACGAAAACTGCGCGGCGAATGTGATGAAAAGGGGAATGCATTACCGGGCGGGATTGAAAACATGCTCGCCACCCTTATTCCATGGGGTGTTCTTTGCCTGAATGGGCTGTTCTATTACCTGGCGCCTCTATCTGTTGGTAAGCATCCGCGAATGGCCCTGTTTCCCATGTTGCTCATTGCCCTTCTGATTCTTTTTATTCAGGCGGGCAGGAAGACCGCAAAGGATTTTTCATTAGGTAAAGTGAGAAATGGATTTGAAACAGGTTTCAGTTACCGGACAAAACTCCTCTGGCGAAGTATGTGCCGTCTCCTATTTGGTCTTGATTTGCCAAGGGATGAACATCAGGCCCTTAAGAATATTAACTTCAGGGCGAAAAGGGGCATGATAGGTATACTTGGCCCAAATGGCGCAGGTAAAACAACACTGTTAAGGGCAATAGCGGGTGTACTTGAGCCAACTACAGGCGCAATAACACTCGGTGGAGTGCCCCTTAAAAAGATCAGGAGGTACCTCGCCAACTGGGTAGGGTATCTGCCACAGGATTTCGGCCTGCCTAAAAACCTTACAGGCAGGGAATACCTTGAATATTATGCCCTTTTATACAGGATAGATGAAAAGGATAAGATAATTGAAAGGGTCAATTTTTTACTTACCGAGGTTGGGCTTGCTGAACAGGCGGATAAAAGGATCGGGGATTATTCAGGCGGCATGAGGCAGCGTGTGGCGGTTGCACGCACACTCTTAAGGCTTCCTCCTGTGATCATCGTGGATGAGCCGACAGTGGGGCTTGACCCAAAGGAGCGTATCAGGTTTAGAAATCTCCTCTCAAGACTTGCTGAGACAAGGATAGTGCTCTTTTCCACCCATGTTGTTGAGGATGTTGCCGTGGCATGCGAGAGGGTTATTGTGCTTTCAAAGGGAGAAAAGGTCTTTGATGGTGAACCTGGGTTGCTCGCATCTGTTGCTGATGGAAAGACATGGGAGATGAGGATCAGGGAGGGTGAAGAAGATAACCTGCCTGAAAATGCCATTGTGGTGGATCAGGTGCCTGAGGCCGGAGGGACATACCATGTCAGGATACTCTATCATGAGTCGCCAGCCCCGGATGCAAAGGCTGTCACCCCCAATCTGCAGGATGGGTATTTGGAGCTTGTGGGGACGAGAAGGAAGAGGGTAGTGTAAAAGATGAACTTTGAACATCGAACATTGAACGCTCAACGTCGAATGTGACAGGGAATTCAAGGTTTAAGGTTTAAAGTTCAAAGTTGGATGTTCGATGTTGGACGTTCATCTTTTTATGAAAAAGGTGTTTTCAAGATGATCGACAATATAAAAAGATACTTGATGCTGATGAAATACTCTGGTCGCCTTATGGCAGGCAAACGGTTCTGGATAATAATATTCCTGCCACTTATCTGGCCTGTTTTACGTGCCCTGTTCATCGGGATCGGATGGAGTGAAACAAAATTTAACCCTGCTGATGCACATATGCTAATCTCCCTGCCACTTTCCATTGTCGCAATGGGGCTGGGGTTGCGCATCATAGCAGGGGAGATAGATAGCAGGACACTTGAGATTGCCTACACTGTGCCAGGCGGGTGTCACAGGGTATGGCTCGCCAAGATAGCAACATGTTTTTGTCTGCTCTTTGCAAGTGAGCTACTGCTTGTTCTTTTTACAATGGTCTTTCTTGTGTCTGTTTCAATTGGGGCATTCTATGGCGCTCTCCAGGCCGCCATGTTTTATCTTGTTATGGGCATGGGGCTTTCAGCATTTTTCAGGAGTGAGATTACAGGGGCTATGGCAACTATTGTCTTTTTTGCATTGGGGCTTATGGCCAGTTCGGTCCGCATATCGCCATTTTTTAACCCCCTTGCATTGAGCCCTTCTGAAAAGGCACAGGCTGTTACCTATGCAATACAGAACAGGATATTTTTTATAATTTTTATTGTGGCAATAACCCTGCTCACCTTCCTGCGTGTGGAAAGAAGGGAAAAGATGCTGAGAGATTAGAAAAACAAAAAATTATGCTGAAGATATTTGGCGTAGACTGGTAATGGTATTAAATATTTTAATAATTGGAAAAAGTTTTGAACCCAAATGGTTTTTTTATGTCCATAAAATATGTCTTATATTTTCTGTATTTTTTTGATCAAGTTTTAGGCATTAAAAGATAAAACTGTTACATTTACGAAAACATTTCATCACCAAGGGAGCATATATCTTTGCAACAATACAGTATCTCTGAAATATCAGTATTTAAGATCGAGGAATTCAATGGATAGAGCAATTGAAAAAAAGGGATGGCCTCCCAAAAAGCTTATTTTTGTATCTTGTATCTGTGCGATTATTATCTTTCTGGCATATCTTGTAATATCGCGTTCAGGGACAACAAGACTCACTGTTGACCCCACCAGGATGACCATATCAGAGGTCAAATATGGTGAATTCCGGGAATACTACCCCTTTGACGGTCAGGTGATTCCATTAACCTCTGTATACCTTGATGTGGATCAGGGAGGAAAGGTGGAAGAACTTTATGTCGAAGGAGGTAAACCTATCGAGAAGGGAGATCTTATCCTGAAATTTTCAAATAACAGTGTCCAGATGGATCACATTCGAACGGAGACCGCTCTGTTTGAAAACCTTGATAGCCAGCAAAACACCCAGCTTCTACTGGCCAAGGATAAACTCAACAGAAAAGAAACACTGCTGACTTATAATTATGAAATAATCAAGCTTGAAAAACAGTATAACCGTTACAAGGTATTAAAGGCCGAAGAGATTGCCATATCAGAAGAAGAGTATGAGACGGTTGCTGATCAACTGGAATACAAAAAAGCACAGAGAGAGTTACTCAAGGAGCGTATAAAGCAGGAGGATATCATGGCTGATAAGCAACTGGAGCAGGCAGAGAAGGCAATAGAACGCATCAATCTCAGCCTTGATATACTTTCCAAACAGATAGAGAGCATGGTGGTCCGTGCACCCATCTCGGGACACCTCTCAAGCATAAACGCTGAGATCGGTCAGCAAATCAATCCTGGCCAGCGTATTGGTCAGATAGATATCCTCGATAAATTCAAGATCAGGGCGGGTGTGGATCAGTATTACAACTCAAAGGTAACTGTCGGGACAAAAGGTAAATTCACCCTTGATAATAAGAGTTATGAAGTTGAGGTCATAAAGATTTATCCGGAGATAATTAACAATTTATTTACTGTGGACATGGCCTTTTCAGATGAACCGCCCGCAGGGATCAAACGCGGTCAGACACTTACTGTAGAATTAACATTCAGTGAAGCGGAGCAAAGGCTGATGGTGACAAAGGGCGGATTCTTCCAGGAGACAGGAGGCAGATGGGTATACATTGTATCACAGGATGGAGCAACCGCACAGCGAGTTGATATCCGCCTGGGCCGTCAGAACCCCCGATATGTAGAGGTTTTGGAAGGGTTAAAGGAAGGAGACATGGTAGTTACATCTGGTTATGACACATTCAAGGAAGCGGACACTTTGATATTTAAGGAGCCAATAAGTCTTGCTCAGTAAATATCATTTATAAACTAAAAGGAGGGTATTCTAATGATTATTGAAACCAGTAAATTGACAAAGGTTTATCGCACAGATGAAGTTGAAACCACAGCTCTTGACGCAATTGAGTTTAACCTTAAAGAGGGAGAATTTGTATCGGTCATGGGGCCCTCCGGCTGCGGCAAGTCAACGCTTCTCCACATCCTGGGGTTGATCGATAATCCAACCGAAGGAAGCTACCGGTTTTTGGGAGAAGAGGTATCAAAGTATTCCGAATCAAAAAGGGCTTCACTCCGCAAAGCCAACATCGGGTTTGTGTTCCAGAGTTTTAACCTGATAGATGAGTTAACCGTGTATGAGAATGTTGAATTGCCGCTGATCTATCTTAAAACCCCATCCAATGAAAGAAAGGCCAAGGTAGATAAAGTTCTTGAGAAACTGGACATGGCCAATCGTGGCAAACATTTTCCAAGGCAGCTCTCAGGAGGTCAACAGCAAAGAGCAGCAGTGGCCAGGGCAATTGTTAATGAACCTAATTTAATATTGGCAGATGAACCGACTGGTAACCTGGATTCAAAAAACAGTATTGAAGTAATGAACATGATGAAAGGCTTAAACGAAGAAGGCACCACCATTCTGATGGTTACTCATTCAGATGAGATGGCAAAATTCAGCAGCCGTGTAATACAGTTACTGGATGGTAAAGTCGTTTCACAATAAACAATTGAGGAGAGAGTATATGTCCAGCACCGTTCTCAAGACTACAATACGTAACCTCTATCGCGAAAAGGTTTACGCGGTGATCAATATAGCCGGGCTATCCCTTGCAATTGCCTGCTGTCTTATCCTCGGGCTCTATCTGCGAAGCCAGCTAAGTTATGATAAACATAATACAAAGTACAAACAGATATACAGGGTAGTAAACGAATTCAATTTTGGTGGTAAAATAGACACCTTTGCAGTAACACCACAGCTATTAGGACAGATGCTTAAAGAAGAGTATGCTGAGGTCAAGGACTACGTAAGATTTATGACAATAAATCAAATGGTTTTAATGCGCAGCGATAATAATAAGGCCTTTTACTGGGATACTACTGCGTTTGCAAGTAAAAATGTCTTTGATTATTTTGATCATAAGTTTATATTCGGTGACCCTAAGACTATTAAAAACGAACGATTTGTTGCAGTGAGTGAATCATTCGCTAAAAAGTACTGGGGCAATGAAAATCCTATTGGAAAGGCAATAACATCTGAGAATAACACTGCAAAGATTACCCATGTCTTTGCTGACCTGCCAAAAAATTCACATTTAAGATACGATGTGCTTCAGTCGGATGATATACCTTTTTTTAACGCCCCTGAGGATGCAAATCAGCGTCGCCAGACATTGTGGAGCGTTGGCTTTTACACCTATTTAATAATGCCGGAAGATTATGATATCAGCAGGTTCAAGGATATCTCCGATTCCTTTTATAAGCGTCATATGGAGGATATGGGAACCTCCTTAAAAGCGACATGGAGGGCATGGATCCAGCCCCTGGCAACCATTCATTATAATTCTGACGTGGGCTATGACCAGCCCACAGGAAATAAACATTATCTTTATGGATTTACAGCAGTCGGGATTTTCATTCTGCTGGTAGCCTGTATCAACTATATGAACCTCGCCACCGCCCGTTCCACAAAACGTGCAAAGGAGGTGGGAATGCGTAAAATCCTGGGGTCAGGCAGAAAACGGCTGATCATCCAGTTTATGGGAGAGGCCATCTTTTTCTCAATAGTTGCCCTGGTATTCGGTTATATACTTGTGATGCTTGCCCTTACTCAGACACCTATAAATGGGCTCCTTGATAATTCCATTGTATTGAAGGATCTGTATAAACCTCACCTGATACTTTGGATGCTTGGGTTCAGCGTTGCCCTTGGCATTATATCAGGTATTTATCCTGCCCTCTATCTCTCTTCCATAGCGCCGCTGACTGCCCTTGGGGGAAGCCATAAGGCAGGCAAAGGGAGTATTAGATTGAGGGAAGTACTGGTACTGATCCAATTCATGATATCTGTTTGTGTAGTTGCCTGTACCCTGCTTATGATCCTGCAGATGAGGTTTGTCTCCAATATGCCCCTTGGTTTTAATAAAGAGAACAGGTTGATTGTTACATTAAGGACCGCAGACGTGATCGATAAAGAGCCCACTCTAAAAAAAGAGCTTTTAAAGAATAGTAATATCCTCGGTATTTCATTATCCACTGATGTAATAGGTAACGTACAAGCTATAAATGCTCTCCAGATAGACAACAAGGACGGAGTAGCTGAATTGGTAACAGTAAAAAATACGCGGGTAGGTAATGATTTTATTGATGTTATGGGAATTAAACTCAAGGAGGGCAGGGATTTCTCTAAGAGACTACTGACGGATGTGGGAGAGGCCTATATAGTCAATGCGGCCATGGTAAAGAAGATGGGGTGGGACCAGGCATTGGGCAAACATATACAGGGAGGCAAGGTCATTGGAGTGGTAGAAGATTTTCATTATGACTCCCTCAAAAACGCCCTTGATCCCATTGTACTGCAAAGATATAACGGAACACAGAATATTCAAGCCCAGAACCGTAACCTCGCGATCATGTACCTTATAGTGAACATTAAAGGTGAGAATACATTCAAGACATTATCTTTTCTCGAAGAAAAATTTGCCGAATTTGATCCACAGCATCCATTTGAGTTTGAGTTCATGGATGACTCGCTCAATAAATTATACCTTGATGAACAGAAGCAGATGGAACTCATAGGAATTTTTGCGGCCGTCTGCATATTTATCTCATGTATGGGGCTTTTTGGGCTCGCAGCATTCACCACTGAACAGCGTACCAAGGAGATAGGGATCAGGAAGGTAATAGGTGCGACTACAATGCAGATAATTACCATGCTGGTACGGACCATCCTCCTGCTTGTAGTGGGCGGGTCTGTAATTGCATCATTGATTGCCTATTATGCAATGGATGAATACTGGCTGATCGATTTTGCATATCGAATAAATATTAACATGTATTTATGGGTGTTTGTTGTGTCTGCACTTATTGCCGCAACCGTTGCATATCTAACAGTTGCAGTGCAATCCTTTAAAACAGCGCAGGCAAATCCCATAGATGCGCTGAGGTATGAGTAAAAAAGGTACAAGGCGCAGGGCGCAAGGTGAAACCTTTTCGTAATTCCCCGACTTGATCGGGGAATCCAGGAGTTTTTGGTTTTCATTGAAAGTTGGAAGTTGAGCGTTCAATGTTGGAAGTTCAAGTTTTTCTTCACCTTAAGGAGGAAATGATGAAAAAAATAATAATGTATCTGGTCTTGTTGATGTCTGTTTTGATAATGAATAACGCTATGGCGGCTGATAATATTACCGGAACATGGCAGGGTAAGCTGATACCGGCTCCCGGCAGTGAACTCATTATCCAGTTTAAAATAACCCAAAATACCGATGGCACCTATGCAGTTGTGCTGGATTCACCTGATCAGGGCGCCATAAAAAACATCCAGGCCAGTTCAGTTGTGTTCAGTGCTGGCAAGCTTAACCTCGATGTTAGTGAATTGAGCGGGGCTTATGAGGGAGTTCTTAAAAACGGTGCATTCGAGGGAAACTGGAAACAGGAAGGGACATCAATCCCTTTAAACCTGAAACCATATGAAAAGCCTGTATTATCAAAAGCGGACTTGGAAAAACTTGCAGGCAGTTGGTATGGGCCTTTGAAAGTGCCGACAGGTGACCAGATATTGGCTTTTAGATTCGAGATCAAAGAAAATGGTGAGAATAAAACCTTTTTAGACATCCCTGATTCAGGTTCTAAAGATATACCGGTTTCTGATGTGGAATTGGCCAATGGCACCCTTATTCTGAAGATATCAGCAATACAGGCGGATTATAAAGGAAAATTTACCGGTGATACGATTGCTGGTGAGTTAAAAATTCAGGGGCAGTCTTTCCCTTTAACATTGAAAAAGGGAGAATATAAACCTCAGGTAGCCTTGAATCTTACCAAGGAGATTAAGGATAAGCTGTCAGGTGAGTGGCATGGACAACTGACAACACCAAGAGGTCTTACACATATGGCATTCAGATTTGAGATATCTGCAGAAGACGACTTTATGGGTTTTCTTGATATACTGGATCAAAATATTAAGGGATTACCGATCAAAGAGGCGAGCTTTGCCGATGGCAAACTCTCCCTGAAGATAAAGATTGCGAATGCAGAATTTAAAGGAACCCTTGCAAATGACATGATGACTGGCGAATGGATGCAGGCAGGACTGAGTAATATTCCATTATCAATGAAAAAGGGGCCGTATATACCTCCTGCATTCACTTTGAATCTCTCTAAGGAGACAAAAGATCTTTTAACGGGCGAATGGCATGGACAGCGTAAGATGCCCAAAGGTTTTATTCATGTGTCATTCAGATTTGAAACGAATGATAAGGGTGAGTTCCTGGGTTTTTATGATGTACTGGATCAGGGTGTAGCGGGGATACCAATCACAGAGGCTATTTTAAAAGATGGTGACTTTGTTCTTAAGATGCAAAAAGGCATTAATATAGAGTTCAAAGGGCAACTGGCAGGTGACAAGTTGACCGGACAGGTGACCCAGCAAGGGGTCATTGTTACATCTTTTTCCATGAAAAAAGGCAAGTATGTACCGCCTGTGTACAGCCTGGATATCCCAAAGGCTATAAAAGATCAATTATCAGGGGAATGGTACGGCGATATTAAGACACCAACATCAAACGCCACAGTGGTTTTTAATTTTAAAACCAATGATAAGGGTGAATTTTTAGGGAGCGAGGAAATCCCGGAACAAAAAATCAAGGGGATACTGGTCTCTGAAGCCAGTTTCACTGAAGGTAAGCTTGCTTTCACAGTTACTGATGTGGAGTATAAAGGACAAATAAAAGGCGATGAGTTTGCAGGAGAGATTAAACAATCAGCGGCTGACAGCAAACCAATACCATTTACACTTAAAAAGGGAAAGTATGTACCGCCGGACTACAGTTTAAATTTTCCCAAGGATATTGTTAACACCCTATCGGGAAGGTGGGACGGAAAACTTGGCAACACTAATGTGGTATTCAGGTTTGATAAAAATGAAAAAGGCAAATTGATGGGCTTTCTTGATTTCCCTGATTCAAAAATAAAGGACCTGCTGATTTCCGAAGGCAGCATGAACGAAGGAAAACTGGCCTTAAAAATAAAAATTGCAAATATAGAGTATAAAGGAAAGTTATCAAAGGACAGCATTGAGGGCGAATGGTTACAGGGAGGGCAGAACATCCCATTAACAATGAAAAAGCAATAACCTTAAGCATGAAGGGACAACAGGATGAGGTCAGCCTGGTCCCTTCGATATTAAATAAATTAATATTAAAAAATTCGTTGACCAAAATTTATAAAAACATTTTATCTGGAATTAGATTTTTGATTTGAAAGGAAAAAGGAGGAAAAAATAAATGAAACAAAAGAAGAGAGGGAATATCAGGTTTTTACCAGCTATCTTCATAAGCTGTATACTCCTGTTTAATGGCTGCACATATGTGGATAAGTTTAAAGAGATTAATTCTACCCCGGCTATCATGGTTATTCCTGCTGAAAAGGTGCAGCAGATAGATATGATTGAGCTGAAAAAGGCCCCTGATGAGGCGATTGTAAAGCCGGAAACAGTAGAACCTGAAAAGGCAGAGTATACGCTTTCTCTTGAGGAGTGCCGAGCCCTTACACTAGAAAATAATCTTGATTTGAAGGCAGAGCTCATTAACCCGACTATTGAAAAAGAAAACCTAAAACAGGCAGAGGCAAGCAAGTTCGAGGCTACATTTACCGGGAACACAAGTTATAACAGAGATAATACCCCAACCGATTCACTTCTGGTAGGTTCCAGCAGTGAAAGAGTAAATATCAACCTTGGTGTAGATATCCCCATCAGTACGGGCGGAACAGTCTCCTTTGATCTGGCCGATACCCTTAATAAGACCAATTCTACATGGGCAACCCTTAACCCTTCCTATAATTCAGGTCTTAGCGCCTCCATCAGTCAGCCCCTTTTAAAAAATGCAGGCCGCAGGGCATTTACCCATTCTATCCGCCTTGCCCAGTATAACAGCAGCATGACCGATCTGAGTACAAAGCTTGCTGCCATGCGTATAATAGCCAATGCAGACAGGGCATACTGGAGTCTTTATTCAGCCAGAAAAATGCTTGATGTAAGAAAACAGCAGTATGACCTTGCAAAGGCCACTCTTGAGGAGACAGAACGTTTTGTTGAGGTGGGTGTAAAACCCAGGATAGAGATAATAAGGACCAAGAGAGACCTTGCAGACAAACTTACAGCAATTATAGATGCAGAAAATAATGTCAGGGAAAGGGAGAGGGATCTTAAACGCATGCTCAATAAAAAAGGGCTTGGCATGGAGACAAAGACTGTCCTGATCCCATCTTCTCTGCCCGATCCTGTTCGTTATGAGCTTGACAGAAACAGGATGGTGGAAAATGCGCTCCTTAACAGGATGGATCTTCTTGAACTTGAGCTTCAGCTTGAAATGGACAGCATGACTATCGAGTATAACCGCAATCAGACGCTTCCTGACCTGTCATTTGAATACAGATATAATATTGATGGCCTGGGCGCTGACAGGGGCGATTCATATGACATGCTCGCAGATAATGATTATCATGATCACCAGGTTGGCATACGTATGAATATACCTATTGGTAATAAAAGGGCCAAGAGTGAACTCAGGAAGTCCATTTATCAGCGTGCAAAGCACCTTTCTTCAAAAGAGAGTAAAGAGGCTGAGATCAGGAACGATGTCTTGAATAATATAGACAAGGTAGAGGCAAAATGGCAGAGCATACTGGCAAGCAGGCAGAGTACAATACTCTCTGATGAACAGTACAGGGCGGAAAAACGGCAGTATGAACTGGGGCTTGTGAGTTCAAGGGAGGTCATGGATGCCCAGACCAACCTTGCAGCGGCCCAGAGCGCAGAGATTACCTCTTTAACAGATTATCAGACCGCCCTTATAGACCTTGCCTATGCAACAGGCACGCTCCTTGGGGCAGCCAAGGTAGAGTGGGCACCTGTTGTGCCAGTGGAATAGTCATTCAGATTGGTAAATGTAGGGGCAGGCCTATGTGCCTGCCCGGCGATGGGGGGGGGGGCACCCCTCAAAACACCGGGCGGACACGCAGGTCCACCCCTACGGTGTTAACACTTAATGGCAGAGATAAAATCGTTCCCTTTATGTCATCTCGATAGGTAACTGTAGGGGCACGCCGCAGCGTGCCCGTGAAGGCATACGGAGTCATCATATCAGCCTGGGTATTCTCCTCCGTCGCCAAAGCTATGGCGGGACAAGTGCAGCCATATACATGGTTTTATTATTGGTGGATTATACACCTCCCCGGAGAGACAAGGCATGCCTTGTCTCTACAGAAGCTCAGATCCGGTATCAATCCCAATGTTGTTGAGGAAAAATACGTTTCCATCTGTGTAGGGGCAGGCCTGCTGCTTGGCTCGACGAAGCCTTGGCGAAGGCGGCTGCCTGCCCTTTTATTAAGGTTTGCATCCCCAAAAACCGGGTGGACACTCAGGTCCACCCCTACGCAGGCATTCTATACCATACCAGTAGGGGCACGCCGCAGCGTGCCCGCGGGCACAGTGCGCTGTGCCCCTTCTACAAAATATTCCTCCCTGAAATATAATCAAAATGCCATGTTGTTTTTTTCCCATAAATAGATTAATCAGAGAATGATTTCCATATATCTGATATGAAAGGAACCATATATTGCCCATGACAGATGAAATATTAGTCCTTGAAAAATACCTTGAAAGAATAAATTACTCAGGCAGCACAAAGGCAACAGAAGAGACGCTCAGAAATCTGCATATCTGCCACACATTAAACGTGCCATTTGAAAACCTTGATGTTTTTTACAGCATGCCCCCGCTCCTTGATGAATTCTCTCTGTATAATAAGATAGTCCTTAACAGGCGCGGTGGTTACTGCTTTGAGATGAACGGGATATTCTCTATTGTGCTTAAAAAAATGGGGTTCAGGGTTACCGATCTTTTAGCCAGGGTTACAATTGACGGGCTTAACTATACTGCAAGGACCCATCAGGTGTTGCTTGTTGAAACGGGCAATACCAGATGGCTCGCTGATGTAGGTTTTGGAAACGATGGTATCATTGCCCCACTTCTTCTGGATGATGAGAAAGGGCAGAAACAGTTTGCCCATGAGTACAGAGTGGTGAAAGAGAACAGATTTAATGGGTTTTTGCTCCAGAAAAGGGCTGGCGATATATTTAACAGCATGTATGCCTTTACCATTGAAAGATGCTACCCGGATGATTTTGTGATGTCCAACCATTTTACCGCAACATTCCCCGGCTCATTCTTCAAGATGATGCGCATGTGCACCATGCCCACAAAGGATGGCCGCATCACCCTTACAGATACCCATTTCAAGGTGGTAAAAAATGGTGATATATCAGAAAAGGGGTTAAAAAATGGGGAGGAGTTCCAGAATTTTCTGAAACAACATTTCAGTCTTGATCTTGACCATGTAAAGACCGGAAAAGAATAATGCTCCTCATTCATCCCCCTGTTGCCAAGCCCTGCGAGCCCCCTGCCGGCATTGCGCGGCTTGCTGCGGCAACAGATGATTATCCTGTATCTGTTATTGATGCTAATCTGGATTTTATCCTGCGTTCAATCCATATGGAAATGAACACGGATGATACATGGACACGCAGGGCAAA
>JAFGFM010000033.1 GCA_016931115.1 Deltaproteobacteria bacterium
CTTAAAACACTGGATTCCCGCCTTCGCGGGAATGACAGAAAAAGACAAAACCTGACTTTTTATGAACTGATTAAATTTTTAACATTCATTGCGATATTTTTTTCTTTCATGACTTCATCAGTCTATGCGGAAAATGTATCTATCCTGGAACTGGACAGCAACACCTACCAGGTAAACCTGGCAATTTCAAAAACAGGCCTTTCCGAGAATATCAAAATACGTTTTTTCACCCTTGAAGACCTTAACAACAATCAGGAGTCATTACAGTTTATATCCGATTCCAAGATTGTTTTCGTACACACCATGATGTCCGAGCTTTCAGATTACATGATTAATAATAACCTGACATCAGGTAAAAAGGTCTATTCTCTGAGCACAGCCGGTGATCCCGAGGTACTCGGCCCAAAGGGTATCATCTTTGATAAAGAGATAATGGAATATTACAATTATCTTACTGTGAAGAACATGGTGAACATGCTGCGCCTCGCAGTTAACAGGCATATCGACTCAAGCACAACATACGAACCTGTAGAAATAGTCCCTGAAAACTGTATTCATCACCCTGATGCCCCTGGATTGTATGAAAACCTGAATGACTATCAAAACTGGTACTCCGGTAGAAAAGGGTATGATCAAAAGAAACCCTGGGTGGGCATCATGAATTACAACAACAGCCTGAAGGAGGGGCAGATAGAGTCAATAGATGCATTAATAAAAAAACTTGAATCGGAAGGTTTCAATGTGCTGCCCTGTTTCGGGTCTGTTCAGCCAACTTTTTCAAATTTCCTTAAACCTGTTAAAGGCAAAGCGCCTGTTGATATGATACTCTCCTTCAGCCTTAAATTTGTTTCTGCAATAGATAAACAGGTGCTCAATGCCCTTAAGGATCTGAATGTCCCTGTATTTAATGTAATCAACCCCTACGCGGAGACCATTGATGAATGGAGAAAGAGTGATGTTGGCCTGAGCCCCATGGAAATTGTATGGGCCGTTGATACCCCGGAGCTTTCCGGCTCCATAGAGCCCTCCGTTATCCTTGGGAAGAAAAAAATAAAAGAGGATAACACTGGCCGTGATGTTTATGTATATGAAACAATAGATGACTCGATCGACCTCCTGATACAGAGATTAAAAAAGCTTGCCGCGCTTCAGCGCATGCCAAACAGGGATAAAAAGGTGGCAATAATATATTACAACCACAGCCAGGGTAAACAGAATATTGCCGCTGCATACCTGAATGTCTTCAGGAGCATCCAGGAGATACTGGCCCGTTTAAAAAAAGAGGGGTATACCATAGAATCTGAAGAGAGGATTACAGAGGATTATATAAAAGAGACAATACTTGCCAGCGGAAGGAATATCGGGTCATGGGCGCCGGGAGAACTTGATGCCCTACTCTCTTCAGGTAAGGTAGACAGGGTAAGTATCAATGAATATAAAAAATGGTTCAATGAACTCCCTGATGATTTTAAAAAGCCGGTGATTGCACAGTGGGGAGAGCCGGAAGAATCAAAGATCATGACGAAAAATGGTGAGATGATATTCCCGATGGTAAAGCTGGGGAATATTGTCCTTCTTCCTGAACCGGCAAGGGGATGGACAGATGACCCCATGAAACTCTACCATGACCAGACACTTTATCCCCATCACCAGTATAATGCCGCATATTTATGGTTATCAAAAAAATTCAATGCCGATGCCATGATTCATCTGGGCACACATGCTACATATGAGTGGCTCCCCGGTAAACAGGCAGGGCTATTACCATCTGACCCGCCTGAAATAATGACAGGGGCAATACCCAACATCTATCCCTATATTGTTGATGATATAGGTGAAGGCATAGCGGTAAAACGCAGGGGCAGGGGCGTTATAATTGACCACCTCACACCACCGATGAGAGAGGCTGATTTGTATAATGAATATGCCGAACTCCATGATGTTTATCACAAATATGAAATAGCAAAGGCCAATAACAGTGAGACCGCTGCAGAATACCTCAAAAAGGTACAGGAGCTGATTAATAAAACCGGGATAGCCAATGACCTTGAGATTACTGAATTGGATGAAAAGGGGATGGAGGCTATCCATCTTTACCTGCACGAGATAGATAAAAACAGCCTGCCCTATGGGCTCCATACCTATGGCAAGCCATATGATAAAGAGGCCGCTGATGAAACCATAAGGCTCATCATGGATCAAAACCCTGATGCTGACAAAGAAGAGGTAAAAAAGAATCTGGTAACATCCCCTGTTATGGAAATGGATAATCTTATCAGGGGGCTTAAGGGGGAATATATAGAGCCGGGTGAAGGCAATGACCCATTAAGAAATTTTGCAGCCATACCTACAGGTCGAAATTTCTATGGATTCTCTCCTGCAAGGGTGCCATCAAAGGCCGCATGGGAGATAGGTAAGCGTGCTGCAATACAGATGATAGAAGAAAAGATGAAAAAGGAAAAGAAATACCCTGAAAAGGTGGGTGTTGTTTTATGGGCAACAGAGACCATTCGCAATGAAGGTGTTAATGAGGCCACTATTCTTTATCTTATGGGTATCAGGCCTGTCTGGGATAAGACCGAAAGGGTCAACAGCATGGAGGTAATACTTGGTAAGGAACTGGGAAGGCCAAGGATCGATGTGCTGGTAAATCCATCAGGGTTATACAGGGACATGTTTCCTGAAAGGCTTATCTACCTGGATGAGGCAGTACAGCTTGCAATGGCCCAGACAGACATAGAAAACCTGTTATCCAAAAACAGCAGCGCAATAAAGGCAGCACTCATTAACAAAGGGGTAAGCGAAGAGGATGCCGAGTTCAGGTCACGCTTCAGAATATTCACAGAAAAACCAGGATCATATGGCAATGGTGTTGAAGAGATGGTCGGGGCATCAGGCATGTGGGATGCTGACGAGGATGTAAGCAATGTGTACCTGAACCGGACCCAGTTTGCCATTGGTCAGGGCAAGTGGGCAGTTCCGGAAAAAGACTCGTTTACAGAAAACCTGAGAGGCGTTGATATTGCGGTTCACTCCCGCTCCACCAATGTTATAGGCATTATAGATACGGATGATTTTTTCATGTACCTGGGGGGCATGTCACTTGCTGTTAAAAATATAAAAGGAACAGCCCCTGATACAATGGTTACCATGCATCGTAAAAAGGATGAGATCATGGTTGAAAATGTCTCAAAGACAATAGGCATGGAGATGCGTACACGCTACCTTAACCCCCAGTGGGTTGAAGGCATGAAAAAGGATGACTACGCAGGGGCAAGGCAGATGGCAGATTTTGCGGAAAACCTGTGGGGCTGGCAGGTAACAGTAAGGGATGCCGTGGATGCGGACAAGTGGGAACAGGTGTATGAGGTGTATGTGGAAGACAAATATGGCCTTGATTTGAAAGAGTTCTTTGACAGGGCCAGTCCATGGGCATACCAGTCAATGACCGCAAGGATGCTTGAGGCAGTTAGAAAGGATTACTGGAAGCCTGATAAAAAGATTACACAGAAGCTTTCGGTTGAGTATGCAGTAAATGTGGTGGAAAAGGGGGTGGCCTGCTGTGACCATACATGCAACAACCCCATGCTGAACCAGATGGTGGTAAATATTATTTCTCTACCCGGTGTTTTATCCCCTGAGATGGTGGAAAAATTCAAGCTCGCCATAGAAAAGGCAGCGAATAAAAAGATGGATGATCAGGTTAAGGAGAGGGCAGAACTGCTTAAGGCCCTTGATAATGGCCCTGATGGCAAAAAACAGGATTCATCTAAAGAATCAGGTAAAAAAGAGGATGAGGCAAACAGGCCAGCGGATAAAAAGGATTCGGAAACTATAGAAGGTTACAAAATGGAAGATGTTAATTCAAAGGATGAATCAACAGAGCTGACATCATCAGGCATGCAGTGGGCAGCATCCCTGTTTGTGCTTTTTGTACTTGCCCTGTTTTTCTGGGGATCACGTAGAAAAAGGAAATAAAAAATGGAATATCAAAGTCTCATACTGGGCATATTATTTAGTATTGGCATTTTCGCCATTAAAAGCGGGGCGGGAATGGCCTACCTCTTTTCGGGTAGGAAAGGCCTGAAGGGTAATATAATCGGGTTTCTTCTCTTCAGCCTTACCTATGCCATTATTTTCACGGCAACCCTGTTTCTGATAAAAAAGATAGACCCTGTAACGCATCTTGTGAAGATACAGGCATTTATAAAATCAGGCATGCTGATCCATATTATTATGGCTCTTTTGATGATGATATGGGGCATCCTGCTTCTCAGGCATAAAAATGAGACCGGCCATCATAATAGCAGAGGCTGGCTGCTTCTTGCCGTTCCATGCCCTGTATGTATTACAGTCATTATTATCTCAACAACATTTTTGATAACTCTCAATCCTGATCGACCATATATAATGACATTATTAATTTATCTGTCATTTATCATGATCAATTTTCTTACATTGTTAACCATATCCATTTACAGAAAGTACCAGGAGGTAAAACCTGAGTATTTTCTCGGGACTATCATGCTGCTGATAGCCGCTTATTTTATCATCTCAGTGACTGTTATGCCTAACTTCTCTGATATCGATAAGGTATACAGGCTTGCAATGTACAAGGGAAAAGAGCAAACCCATGAACTTATCTATCTTGTTCCCTTTTCAGTTATTACAGCGCTGGCTTTTTTTAGCGGTTTTGCAGATAAATTAAATAAAATAAAAAGGAGTATTTGATTATGGACATAGGGGCTTTATTACAGGCCTTCATATACCTGATATCTTCGTCGCTATTATATCCGGTTTTGTTTATGCTGGTCTTTCTGACTTTATTGATTATTTTATATGCGGGCTCTTTCTTTGCCGAATGGATCGAAATATCAAGGCTTGAAAAATACCTTCCGCAGAAACTCCCCGGATTAATCAGGAGCGGAGAATTCTCAAAATATGTTTCACACAGGGTTAAAGAATATATCAGGTCACTAAAGGAGATAATAAACCGGAATGAGGAGGTTGAATTATCGGTTGAAAATCTTCTCCAGGAAACAACCGTAAGGATATGGAAGTCAATGGATAAATACAGGATTATGGTAAGGGTTGGCCCGGCGCTTGGCCTCCTTGGTACACTCATACCTATGGGTACAGGGCTTGCCGCACTTGGACAGGGTGACATGACAAAGCTTTCTTCTGATCTTGTAATAGCCTTTACAACAACAGTGGTGGGGCTTGGTATTGGAACCCTTGCCTTTTTCATCTATACAGTAAAAAGACGCTGGCTTGAGATCGATATCAAAAATATGGAGCTTGCGACTGAGATCATGATGAGTTCCAATGGAGAGGATAAATGAGGTATTTTAAGAATAGACGCTTTGGCTCCGGGAATAAAGGTGTGAGCGATATTGCCTTCAGCGATGAAGACCCTATGTCAGGCGTTGCAAATCTCTTTGATATAGGTCTTGTATTTATAGTGGGCCTGCTCATGACCCTTTTCAGCGCATATCAGTTACAGGACCTCTTTGACCAGAAATCTGAACTGACAATCATGAAGCAGTCCAGTACTGGTGAAATGGAGATAATAACCAAAAAAGGGACAAAGGTTAAGGCCATGAAGGTATCCAAATCAAAGGCATCGGGTCAGGGAGAACGATTGGGTGTTGCCTATCGTCTTGAAGATGGCACAATGGTCTATGTGCCTGAAGAGTAAACAGGAAGGGAAAATAAATGGATCTGGTAACAGGCGAACAAATAGAACAAATGAGCATGGATACCATTGACAGGGAGGCAGGCGATCATAGCTTTACCACTCACGAATGGGCTGTTGTCAGGCGCATGATTCATGCCTCGGCTGATTTTACCATAATGCCCCTTGTAAAATTCAATAAAGACCCGGTATCAAGGGGTATTGAGGCGCTTAAAAATGGGGCGCCCATTATTACTGACAGCACCATGCTCAAAAGCGGTATATCAGGGGCGCGTTTGAGCGCTATTAATGATATATACAGGGATGGAAATATCTTCTGTAACATTGCAGACAAAGAGGTCGGAAGACTGGCAAGGGAGCATAACCTGTCCCGATCCATTTTCAATTTCCGCTCCCTCAAAGAAAAGATTAATCAGGGTATAGTCTGTATAGGTAATGCCCCCACAGCATTATGGGAGGTAATAAGGCTCTTTAATGAAGAAGATATCAGGCCTGCATTGATATTTGCCATGCCGGTCGGGTTTATTAATGTTGTCGAGACCAAGGAGATGCTCAAAGGAATAGATACATCTTATATCTTAATGGATGGACGAAGAGGCGGAACCACCTTTGTGGTTGCAGCCCTTAATGCTATTGCAATACTGGCAATGAAGGATGGTAAAATATGAGAGCAATTATATTACTGGGCCATGGAAGCCGGGTCCCTGGCGCGGGTAAGGACATGGAAAGGGCAGTTGAACTGTTAAAGGAAAAATATAACCTGGAGATGGTTATCAGTTGCAACATGTCAAGACTTGGCCCGCATTTCCCTGAAACACTGGAGAAGTGTGTAAAGGAAGGGGCAAAAGAGATAATAGTAATACCCTACTTTCTCAATATGGGGCTACATATAAGGCTTGATATCCCTGAGATGATGCAGGAGGAGGCAAAAAAATATCCGGGTATAAAGTTAATTTATGGCAAACAGCTCGGGTACGATGATCTGTTTGTTGATATACTTTATAAGCGGATTAATGAGTCAAAGGAGTTACCCGATGTAAGGGAGTTAAAACTGGAGCCCCGCGATGAGTTTCCTGTACCGGATGGGCAGGGCGAATTTGTGGAGATGGCCCCTGAAGAGGCAAGGCATTATTCTGAGAAGCAGAGTCATTCTCATTCACACAGTCATGGCCATTGATAGAGATAAAAAACTTAAAGATGGTATAACAACCGGATCATGTGCCGCCGCTGCCGCAGCCGCTGCTATTGAGACATATCTGGGTATGTCGCAAGAATCGGTAACAATTGATTTGCCTGAGAGCAGCAGGAAGATATCCATTGATATACATAAAACCGGTATAAGACTGGCAGATGGTAAAGATAATATTTCAAGTGCGGTTGTAATAAAAAATGCCGGTGATGACCCGGATATAACCCATGGCGCAATGATAGGTGTGGAATTGTATATAACACCTCATATTAACAATATTGTTATTATCCGGGGAGGTAAAGGGGTCGGAACAGTAACACGGCCAGGCCTTCCGATAAAGGAGGGAGAGGCAGCAATTAACCCTGTGCCCCGCCGAATGATAGAGCATGAGATCCTCAGCAGGATTCCGGAGGGAAAAAGTCTCCGGGTTATAGCCACAGTATTCATAGAGGATGGTGAAAGGCTCGCTAAAAATACCCTTAACCCAAGGCTGGGTATAGTGGGCGGTCTTTCAGTATTGGGTACAACAGGCATTGTTAAACCCTATTCAGCAAAGAGTTATAAGGAGACAATAGATATATGCCTTGGATCGGCAAGATCTAACAATCAGGAAACCTGTGTACTTTCAACAGGGAGAAAGAGTGAGAAACTTGCTCAAAGACTCTATCCTGAACTTGATGAAAAATGCTTTGTTCAGACAGCAGACTTTTTTTCATATGCCCTTAAAAAGGCCGTTAAAACCGGATTCCGGCATATAATCCTTTCATGTTTTTTTGGTAAACTGTGCAAGTGGGCCATGAATATGAAATATACACATGCGAGATCAGGGTTAACAGACTTTGATTTTTTATCCCAGGTTGCAGCCGATAATGGATGCTCCGGGGAGCTAAGTGAATTCATCAAAACTGCCAATAATGCCAGGCAGATATTTGAATCAGGGTTTAAAGATAAAGAATTATTTATTGAAATAATCGGAAATCTGGCTGTTAAAAATGCAGGTAACATGAGTGATAATAGGGCGGATATTACTGTATGCCTTTTTGATTACGAAGAAGAACTATTTAGGAGATGGGAGCTGAAAAACAGGTAAAAAAAATGAACTTCCAACGTTCAACATTCAACATCCAACGTTCAATTAAAGGCAAAATACAATGTCTTTTCTTTTGGTTTTTCATTGGAAGTTGAAAGTTGGACGTTCGATGTTGGACGTTCATATTTTAGAATATGCAGGTACTTGAATGAATAAAATGAAAATAAAAATAATAGGCATCGATACAAGTGCCAGTAAAATTGATTCTGAAAAAGAGAAAATTATCTTCTCTTCGGAGGTACTTGCCGGAGGCAAAAGATACCTTGATCTTTTTCCGGATTTTGATGGCATTAAACTCACTATCACGGGTGATATCCCCGGGCTGATTAAAGACATTAAACAGCACATGGATGCGGGCAGGAGCATATCAGTTCTTGCAAGCGGAGACCCCCTGCTTTTCGGGATTGCTAATACTCTTATTGCCGAATTTGGCGTGAAAAATGTTGAAGTTTATCCCGGCATATCAGCGGTTCAGACCGCCCTCTCAAGGCTCGGCTTAAAGAGTGATAATGTACTGGTCATCAACAGGCATTCATCTCATGATGCCCCTATTGATAAGATCTTCTATCACAGCATCTCTGTAATACTTACCTCAGAAAAAGAGACCCCTTCCGATATTATAAGGGAGATTCTGGAATATTTTCCATGTTCTCCAGCCTGGCAGGGCCATATCTGTGAAAATCTTGGAATGGAGAAAGAGCGAATAATAAGTGGTAATCTATATGAACTCTCTCAAATCAAGACATATAATGCCCCCCATCTGCTGGTTCTTGTTAACCCTTATCCTTACAGCTATCCGCAGAGACCCATTTTGGGCAGACCCGATGAGGAGTTTGAACATGATGCAGGCATGATTACCCATCCTGAAATAAGGGCAATAACCCTTTCAAAGCTCATGTTAAACAGGCATGGGGTGATGTGGGATATAGGTGCAGGGTCAGGTTCTGTTGGTATTGAGGCTGCGCTCCTTGCCCCATTATTAAAGGTATACTGCATTGAAAAAAATAAAGCGCGGATGGAAGGGATACTGATAAACAAAGAAAAATTCAATGTGCAAAATCTTTTTACCATGCATGGTAAGGCCACGGAAATATGCCCTTCGCTTCCGATGCCTGACAGGATATTTTTCGGGGGAGGAGGGGATGACCTGTATGCCCTTCTCTCCTTCGGCTTTAATGCCCTTAAGAAGGATGGCATCATGGTTATAAATACTGTTACACTGGAGAGCTTTGAGCATGCCCGAAGATTCTGCGCCTCCGAAGCAAAGGAGTTTGAACTGATTCAATTACAGGTATCACGGCAGCACGCATTTTCAGAATACCACATGTTAAAGTCTGATAACCCTGTATCTATCTTTACGGTTAAAAAATGAAAAACAATAGAAAACTATATTTTATAGGCATTGGCCCCGGAGACCCGGAACTTTTAACCCTAAAGGCAGTCCGCCTGATAAAGGGGTGTGATGTGCTCTTTTTTCCGGCGGGTAAGAAATCATCAGAGGATTCTATTGCCATGAAGGTTATAGAAGGGATTGTGGACCTTGAAAATAAAAGGGTATGCTTTCTGCATTTTCCTATGGTTAAGGGGGCGGACAAGATTATTGAAGCGGCAGAACCCTCTGCGCAAATAATAGACAATGAACTCGCAGAGGGTGAAACAGGGGTTTTTATTACTATCGGCTGTTCAACAATATATTCCACAGCAGGTAATATGTTTGCATCCATGAAGAATAGGGATATCGATATCTTTTTTGTGCCCGGAGTAAGTTCCATAAACGCAACAGCATCATCAGCAGGCATACCGCTTGTCTTTTCAGAGGAAAAGCTTGCAGTGATCCCTGTCGCCTATTCAATGGATGTGATCGAATCGGCAATTGAGATGTTTGATACTATTGTACTTATGAAGGTACATACCAATATGGGTAAGATCAGGGAAATCATTATCAATAAAGGTCTTGCTGAATCATCATATATGGTTGAAAGGGCAACAACATCTGAAGAAAAGGTATCCTGCATCTCAGGTATCCCGAATGATTATAAACCACATTACATGAGTTCGATTCTGATCAAAAAGAATTTTGGAGACTAAAATGGCTATTGTAAGTTTTATAGGGGCAGGCCCGGGTGACCCGGAACTGATCACATTAAAGGCGATCAACAGGATAAGGGCAGCAGGCCTTATTTTATATGCTGGTTCCCTTGTGCCTGAAAATGTATTTATGCCTTATACCGGGTTAACTCCAGAAAATATTATCAGCAGCGCCGATCTTACACTTGAAGAGACCCATGACCTTGTTGTGAAGGCAATTGAAGATGGAAAGAACGTGGCAAGGATACACACTGGCGATCCATCCATGTATGGCGCAATCAGTGAGCAGATGGCCCTTCTTGACAGGGATATTATAGAGTATGAGGTAATACCAGGCGTATCATCAGCAATGGCAGCAGCGGCAGTTTTAAAGACCGAGTTCACATTCCCTGATATTACCCAGACTGCTATTTTTACGCGTATCCACGGCAAGACCCCTGTGCCTGAAAAAGAGGACCTTGCGAAGCTTGCAAAACACCAGGCCACCATGGTTATCTTCCTGAGCACACACAGGGCAAAGGCGGTTGAAGAAAAACTTCTTGATGCCTACCCTGCAAATACCCCTGCTGTTATCGCCTATCGCGTGGGGTGGCCGGATCAGATGATAATACATACAACAATTGAACATATATCAGATCAGATAAAATATTATAATCTTAACAGGCAGGCACTGATAATGGTCGGGCATGTATTTGATAATAAAACCAGGACATCCGGAAGGTCTGTTCTTTATGGAAAAGACAAGAGGCAGTGCGCCTGATGAGCGAAGATCATATAGCCATATGGACACTTAATGAAAGGGGGCTTAAGGCTGCGCTCAGGTTAAAGGATGTTGCAGGGGTAATAAAAATATTTATCCCTGACTCTTTAAAAGAGGCTAACGATAGGCCGATTTTTATAGGCTACGATAACCTTGCAGATTGTGTCAGCGCCTCTTTTAATGAATATACAGCACATGTGTTTATTATGGCTACAGGTATTGTTATACGCACCATCAGCAGGCTCATTAAGGATAAATTAACTGATCCTGCTATTGTGGTTATGGATGAGATGGGTAAAAATGTCATAAGCCTTTTATCAGGGCATATGGGGGGAGCGAACAGTCTCACCCTTAATCTCGCCACTATTCTGGGTGGTAATCCCGTGATTACAACAGCAACCGATATCAACAGTATCTGTGCTGTTGATACAATCGCAATGGAAACAGGGGCAGTTATTGAAAACAGGGAGATGATAAAGAGCATCTCTGCTGCCATGCTGAACAGGGAACCCGTGGCCATTATCTGTGATAAGGATTTATATCTAAAATATTATGAAAAGGCAGATTCCCGGCCTGATCATTTTAATGACATCATTGAGGTAAACCCTAAGAGGTACAATGCAATATGCATCATATCTGAGATACAATACCCCATCCCCGGTGATTTAATGAAGAGGACCCTTTTGATCAGGCCGCCCAATATTGTTCTTGGAATAGGTTGCAACAGTAATACCGGAAAAGATGAGATATCTGCCACTGTAAAGAGGATTCTTGATCAAAAGGCGATCTCTCCACTATCCATCAACTGTGTTGCAACAATAGATAAAAAAAAGGATGAGCCAGGGCTTGTCGCCTATTGTGAATCTATAAATAAAAGGCTTGAATATTACAATGCGGCAACATTGAACAGTGTAGCATACAAAGGCATGTCTCAACCCTCTCCTGCTGCCCAAAGGCATGTGGGGGCATCGGGGGTAGCGGAACCTGCTGCCCTTTTATGCGCAGGAGAAGGGGCAGAGCTTATTGTAAAAAAGATAAAGGCGGGGAATCTCACCCTGGCCATTGCGCGAAAGAGAATGGTGTAACATGAAGGCAAAAGGTAAACTTTTTGTTGTCGGGATCGGGCCTGGGGATATTGACCATATGACAGGCCGGTCACGCTTTCTTTTAGAGATAAGCGATGTTGTTGCAGGCTACAGGAATTATATCGATCTTGTTAAACCTGTTATTGGTAATAAGGAGATTATCACCACAGGAATGACCAAGGAGGTAGAAAGGGTGGAGCGGGCAATTGATGCCGCAGCAAAGGGAAAAACAGTCTCCCTTGTATGCTCCGGGGATGCAGGCATATATGGAATGGCAGGTCTTGTATATGAACGCATGGAAGGAACAGGCGCTGATATCGAGGTTGAAGTGTCGCCGGGTGTTACAGCATCTATTGCAGCAGGCTCGATCCTTGGCGCGCCGCTCACAAATGATTTTATTACCATAAGCCTTTCAGACCTTTTAACGCCTACTGAGATAGTAAAAAAGAGAATAACCATTGCAGCTCAATCAGACATGGTTACTGCGGTGTATAACCCTGTAAGTAAAAAGCGAAAGGAGCTGATAGGATTTCTCTCAACAGAGTTTATTAAATGCAGGGATAAATCCACGCCTGTAGGGATCGTTACGCATGCACTGAGAGAGGGGCAGAATAAAGAGATAAGAACACTTGAAACATTTCTCGATGCGGAAATGGACATGAATTCCATATTGATAGTTGGTAACAGCGATACCAGGATTATAAATGGGAAAATGGTTACCCGACGCGGGTATGAAAGAAAATAAATATGCAGACAAAGGCATTTCTTATTGCAGGGGCAGGAAGCGGAACAGGCAAGACGACTGTATCACTCGGACTTATGGCTGCTTTTAAAAGGCAGGGAATGCGCGTGCAGGGGTTCAAGGCAGGGCCGGATTATATTGACCCCAGCCTTCACAGGGTGGTAACAGGCAGGCCGTCTATTAATCTGGATACATGGATGATGACGCCGGACTTTTTATTACGCTCCTTTGAATCCAGGGCAGCAAAGGCGGATATATCAATCATTGAAGGCGTTATGGGTCTCCACGATGGGAGGGCGCCTGATAGCCCGGAAGGGTCAACAGCAGAGCTGGCAGTAACCCTGGGGGTTCCTGTAATACTTGTAATAAACGCAAAATCAATGGCCCGGACAGCAGCAGCCATTATAAACGGCCTAATTGATTTTGATAAAAGGGTTAATATTATTGGTGTAATATTCAACAATATCGGAAGCCCCAATCACCTTGAGATACTTAAAAAGAGCATATCAACATATTGCTCTGTACCGGTGCTTGGCGGCATACCGGTGGTAAAGGATATTAAGCTGCCATCTCGGCACCTTGGCCTTTTCATGGGCGAGGAAGGGGTGCTTGAAAACAGGATAGACCGGCTGGCAGACACCATCTCGGAACATATTGACCTTGAAAAAATCCTTACTGCCGCAAATATGGATATAGAAGATAAGCCTCTTTTTGATACGCCTTCAGAAATATCAAAAGGCCGGATAGCAGTTGCAAGGGATAATGCATTCTGTTTCTACTATGATGATAATTTTGAAATACTGAGGAATCTGGGTTATGACATAGTCTTTTTCAGTCCGCTGAGAGATACATCTCTACCTGAAAATATTAAAGCCATATATCTTGGTGGAGGATATCCGGAGCTTTATGCCGATTCGCTGGCTAGAAATACTGACATGAGAAGCGCAATAAAAGTAGAAAGTGAAAAAGGGACATTTATTTACGCTGAATGCGGAGGGCTTATGTATCTTGGCAGAACACTTACAGATATTAACGGTACAAAACATGATATGTGCGGATGTATGCCCTATGACACTCTCATGCAAGGGAGGCTTCAGTCCCTGGGCTATACCGAGATTACGCCTATGGATAATTTTCTGTTTCTGAAGAAAGGTAAAAAGCAGCGAGGGCATTGTTTTCATTACTCCGAATTGATAATGGATGACAACGCTGAGGTTGATTCATTTTATGATGGGACTCCAGTTGACAAGGCAAAGGGGTTCAGGCTGAGGAATACACTGGTTTCATATGTTCATCTGCATTTGGGATCTTATTTTTTTAAAAGAGGAGGAGAAACCAAACCACACATAATTTTAATTAATATATTGTTATAAGTTTTTTGTTCATGGCACTCTATTAAGAGTTTAAAAGGGAACCCCGTGTAATTCGGGGACGGGCCCGCCGCTGTATTCGGGGACGAAGGCTGCAATAAGTCACTGGTTATATAACCGGGAAGGCGCAGCGAGTAGGATGATCCGAAAGTCAGAAGACCTGCCTGAACACATAGGGCGTTTATCGCGCGGACAGCGATAAGCCTGCATTTTCTGTGGATAAAAATGGGATATCCCGGATCTGATTTTCAGGTCCGGGATTTTTTTTGTTAAAAATAAAAGGAGGAGTAGAGATGAAAAGAGTATTAGTAATATTTGTATTGGTGTTATTAAGCATGCCCTCTCTGTCAGGGGCAGCGGAAGAAAAAATGGAAATGGTCAGGATGGATGAGGTGGTAGTTACTTCAGGCAGGATTGAAGAAAAAAAGGAGGATGTAACGACCAACATTACTGTTCTTAGTGAAGAAGAGATAGAAAAATCTTCAGTGACTGACCTGGTTGACCTGCTTGAGGAAGAGGGATTTACCATAAGGGAATACCCCAATTCACTTGCAACGGTTAATATCAGGGGATTTACTACAAATACACAGGGTAATGACCTGGACGGTTATGTGCTTTTATTAATCAACGGCAGACGTTCAGGAACAGGCAATATATCAGAGATCCCGCTGGACAGCATTGAAAGGGTAGAAATTGTACGTGGCCCGGGCGCTGTGCAGTATGGCGCTTCTGCCTTAGGTGGTGTCATCAATGTAATCACCAAAAAAGGAGAAGATAAGGTAAATGCATATGCTGAAACAGGTATGGGAAGCTGGAATCATAAAAATTATGAGATGGGGGTCTCAGGAAAAATCAATAACTTTGACTACTCATTAAGCGGCTCTGTTGAGTCCCAGGATAGCTATGATACCGGTGATGGAGTGCCCTACTATAATACGGGCTTTAATTCAAAAAAAAGAGGCAGCATAAGCGCCGGGTACACATTTATGGAAAATCATCGCATTTCATTATCATATTCCGGTTATGAGGGTGATAAAATAGGAAGTCCGAGTTACCTCAGTCAAAATGACCTTGATGATTATGTTGATAATCATCTTAGAAATTATGACCTTGGCTATACCGGTAAAACAACCGATAACAATATGGAATGGTCCTTCAGGTATTTCATTACCGACCGTGAATATGAAAATTATGATGGCAATACCCAGACCTATTATCAGGAGACTGATCAGCAGGGCATACAGGCACAATTATCCGCTGCGCTGGGTTTAGTAAGTCTCACAGGAGGAATTGACTGGGTTGATTATGAGATTGAGGACTTTTATTCAGTTGGAGATAACACCTATGACAACCGGGCTGTATTCCTTCTTGGCAAAAGCAAATTGCTGGATGACAAACTTATTCTATCTGCTGGCCTCAGGTTTGACAAATATGAGATAGAATCCGATGAAGGCGAAAGCATGGATGATGATAATATTACACCCAGTATAGGTGCAGTATACAAAATAACCA